>JADGAE010000071.1 GCA_015232165.1 Nitrospirota bacterium | reverse complement strand
AGGGGGCCGGCCCCCTTGACCCCATAATCTTACCCATGAAAAATTTATGCACCCCCGCGACAGTAGTGCATAAAAAAGTGGTGGGTAATGGATTCCTGTTTACGCTGGAATCCCCTCCGATAGCCCTATTTATAAAACCGTCTTTAATGTTACAATATTATACAAGGGTTATGAAGTTACTTTCGGGGACATTAAAGGCGCTCAGAGGCAGACTGCTTAAGAAAGATGCAGAGGGTTGCCAGGATACCGTCAATCCGGCGATGCCGGAACAGGCAACCGTTAGGTCCGTGAAGTTGCCGCTGCTGTTGCTCCTGCTGGCCTTTGTCTATGACGTCTCACCCGTTGACATTATCCCCGATGTACCGATTGTCGGATGGATCGACGACTTGTTTGTTACCGCGGCGGCGGCTATAAACGTCATACACGCCCTTGTAGACGATCAAAACTCCGCACTGGCACGACTTGTGGGTATGTTCAAGTGGATGGTTATCTTTGTTGGCATTATTGCCGTCTGTCTCGTCTTGATAAGCATGTTTGGCATTATTAGGTTTATAACGGGATAGACAAAAGCGTCGCGGAAAAAAATAATTCTATTTTTAGTGAAAAATACTGTAAAATATATCAGTAGGGATAAAACTAAAAACAAGGGAGATATGCAGACAATAAAAATACTACTCATACACGGCAATGCGCAAGAGCGACAGGACATCATGCAGTTTTGCCGTAGGAAGGGGTTCCCCTGCAGTTGCACGACGGCCGGTTCGGTGGCTGAGGCCAATGCCGGATTAACCGAGCATAGATATGACGTGGTTATACTGGATACCTCGTTAAGAGACCCGGGGGCCTTTGACACGGATATGTTCCAGTTGCGTGGATGCCTAAATGATATCCCCATTATACTGATAATTGATGAGGGCGATGAAGAGACTGCTGCCAAGGCACTCAAAGCAAACATTGAATGTCTTACAAGAGACCCTGAGCGCCATTATCTTAAATTTTTGCCAACGTTAATAAGCCACTCCGTGCGGTTTAGCCAGGCGCTTCAGGAGGCCGCACTGCGCGAGGCACAACTGCTCGACGCACAATTGTGCCAGAGAAACATTATCAACAGCTCCCTGGATATGATCATAGCCGTTGACCCGCAACACAAGATCGTGGAGTTTAACAGGGCTGCAGAGGCGACCTTCGGGTATAAGGCCGACGAGGTCATTGGCAAGAATATAAATATGCTCTACTGCGACAATGCCGAGGTGCTCAACACACACAAGTTGATGGCGCAAACGGGGACCTTTATGGGTGTGGTCCACAACCGCCGTAAGGACAACGATGTCTTTCCGGCGTTTATTTCAGCCTCGGCTATGCGCAATGTCAACGGCGACATCGTTGGTTTCATGGGCATATCGCGCGATATATCTGAGCAGCGCAGGGGTGAGGATGCCCTGTGGAGCTCCGAACACCGCTACCGAAACCTCGTTGAAAACATGCACGACTTTGTTGTCGAAATAGCCCCCGATGGCATCCTGGTCTTTGTAAACAAGTCCTTTGCCAAAAGCACCGGATATCGTATCGACCGCCTCATAGGGACCAACTACGCATCTCTCATCCACTCTGATGATGTAGAGAACTTCCTGACAAAGTGTCCCATGGACAGATCAAGGATTGCTCATCTGCGTAGTTGTGAGTACAGGTTAAAGACGGCTGATGGTAGTATCATCAGTGTGATCACAAACGGGGACCCCGTCTTTGACTATGAGGGCAATCTGACGTCTTTCCTTTTGGTGTCCTTTGACATGACCATCAGGAATAAGGCGGAGGAGGCACTCAGAATGGCCAAGGAAAAGGCCGTGGCCGCCAATAAGGCCAAGAGCGAATTTCTAGCAAACATCAGTCACGAGCTCCGAACCCCCATGAACGGTATCATTGGTATGACCGAACTCACCCTTGATACGCATCTGACCGCGGAGCAGAAGAATCACCTGGAGATGGTCAAAGACTCGGCCAATTCCCTGATGACGCTGTTAAACAGTATCCTGGACTTTTCAAAGATAGAGGCTGGCAGACTGGAGCTGGAAGAGATCGACTTCAATATCAGGGAGGCCCTGGAGGCTGCCATAGAGTCGGTGACCCCACAGGCCCAGAAGAAGGACCTGGAACTCCTGTGTCACGTTGCCCATGATGTTGCCAACACGTTAAAGGGTGATCCAACGCGCATACGACAGATAGTGGTAAATCTGCTGGGTAATGCCATAAAGTTCACCGAACGTGGCGAGGTCGTTCTTTCCCTGCGCATGGAGCGGCAAAAAACGAGGATAATAGGAGCAGAGAAGATAATCTTGAAATTTTCGGTATGCGATACCGGCATAGGTATACCGGCGGACAAGCTCGATACGATATTTGACAGCTTCACCCAGGTGGATGGCTCCATAACGAGAAAGTATGGCGGCACCGGCCTTGGACTGGCCATATCGAGGCAGTTGGTGCAACTGATGAATGGAGAGATCACGGTGGAGAGTCACAGCGGCAAGGGTACGACCTTTAACTTCAACATCGAGGTCAAGGGCAGCGATAAAACCGTCCAGAGGGATGCCTCCAGGCACTGGTCGGCGCTGGCAGGCAAACGCGTACTTGTAGTGGATTCCCACGAACTCAGTCGTCGTATTATCACGGAGATGCTCTATGAATACAGCATGATAGTCAAGCAGGCCGACTCGACCCAGGCGGCCGTTACGCAACTGCATGACGCCTGCCTTAACGGCAAACCGTTTGTTGTCACGCTGATAGACTCGAAATTGTCTGCCGATAATGCCTTTGAACTGGCTACCCGGATCAAAAGCGACACGGTCTTTGGTGAAACGGAGATACTCATGTTGGTGCGCGCCAATGAAATTCGTTCAACCTACCGCTACAAGGGGTCAACCATATGGGGGGTCATACAAAAGCCCGTTAAACGCTCCATGCTGATAGACTCCATATACCTTGCCACTGGTGGCTTCCTGAGCGAAACCTCGCTAATGCAGACACATATCACGCACAAAAAGACGCATAAAAAACTCGCCATACTCCTGGCTGAAGATAACCATATAAACCGTGAACTGGCCACCAAGATAATCGAAAAACTGGGCCATGAGGTCTTTTCGGTTACCACGGGCAAGGAGGCCATAGATGCCCTGAGTAAGGCGCGCTACGATATTGTCTTTATGGACATCCAGATGCCCGAGATGGACGGATTTGAGGCCACGCGTATTATCAGGCAGGCAAAGGGTAATTTGTTTGACCCGCATATCCCGATAATTGCCATGACGGCTCATGCCATGAAGGGTGACAAGGAGCGCTGTCTCAGCGGCGGCATGAACGGTTACATCTCAAAGCCCATCTCCATAGCCTCACTCATAGAGGTGATCGAACAACATGCGCCAGTCTCAGGCGCTCTGAGTTCAGAGTCACCCCGGGTACGGGAGGTTGCCGATACGGGGGTTCCGGCGGATGTGGCGACGGTCCCTGACAAGGTATTTGATCGTGAAGATGTCTTTAACAGGTTAAATGGTGACGAGGAGCTTATGCAAAAGATATTTGACGTCTTTGCATTAGATGCACCCCGTCAGATGGAAATACTGAGGAAGGCCCTGGAGGACAACGACGCCACAACCGTAGAGAGACAGGCACACAGCATCAAGGGTATGGCGGCCAACGTCGGGGGCAATCTGGCCAAGAATGAGGCCATGCGCATGGAAATAGCCGCCAGAAAACTCAACCTCTCAAAGGCGCATATGCAACTTGAACCTCTTCAAATGGAGATGAACAGACTCATAGAGGCCATTGCAAAGCAATATTAACAATACGCTATAAATTATATATATAATATCAGGAGGAAGCAATGAGAATATTGATCGCTGAGGATGATTTCACATCACGCACGCTGTTGCAGCACTTTCTGTCTCCCTATGGAGACTGTGACGTGACGGTCAATGGCAATGAGGCCCTGGAGGCCTTTATGCTTGCCATAGACGAGGGGCAGCCCTACAACCTAATCTGTCTGGATATCATGATGCCCGAGATGGATGGCATCAAGGTGTTAAAGGCCATACGAGCCAAGGAAAGGGAGCTTGGAGTCCCCCCCCAGGGCGAGGCAAAAGTATTTATGACAACCGCCCTGGATTCCCCAAAAAACGTCATAGAGGCCTACTATCGCGGCGGATGTACGGACTATCTGACAAAACCCATTGATACCAAAAAGCTCCTTGCGCGTCTTAAGGAAAATAAACTGATAGATTGACACGGAGGCATCCCTGACAGGCCGGCCGTAAATCTGCACCGCTCTGTGATATGAAGGAGTCCATGTCTGTGTTAGAGTTGAACGTGCAATCGTGTTGTCACAAGAGTGCCGTGGGTCTTGTCGTGAGCGTCAAGGTAATCCCGCGTGCCTCATGCAACGAGGTCGTTGGATGCCTGGATGGGGTCTTGCGCGTCCGACTAACGGCCGCTCCGGTGGAAGGACAGGCCAACAAACTCCTCATCGAGCTACTCTGTAAGCACCTCAACTCCAAAAACGCCTGCGCCAGGATCAAAAAATCGGATATAAGGATTATCAAAGGCGGAAAATCAAAAAACAAACTCGTAGAGATAACAGGCATAAACTCTATATCATAAGCAAATACCTACCCATAATTAATTATATAGCGCGTTTCGATTGCGTGCAATACAAAGAAAGAATGTAGGGCTTTGCCCCTTTTGTGCCAGGGGCGGCTCGCCCCCTCCCTTCTTTCTTTATTTCCTGAGTTTTCTTTCGATCTCTTTGACCTTTGGGTGTTCCGTCAGTTTTATGAACTTGGGATTTGCCGAAAGAGCTACGATATCATTGGCGTTTATGGCCCGCATAACTTCCGGATCATTGAGGACATTCTGAAATTCCTGGTCATTTTTCAGCGACATCACGATGTTTAATATCTCCGGGTTTTGTAACATTTCCTGTTGAAGGTCCTTGGCATCCGCTGCAAATACGGGCGTAAGCATACACCCCATGACGATAAATACGCCAACGAGCATCTTCAAAAAGTGCATTAGCAACCTCACCCCAATGCCTGAGGCACCCTTTGGAGCATAATCCTTGTCCTTGTTGTTCCAGGCCGTGGCCGCAATATCCAGATGTACCCACGGTGTATCACCAACAAACTCTTTCAGAAAAGATGCCGACGTCATGAGCCCTCCTTCCCTGCCTCCTATGTTTTTGATGTCTGCCGTATCGCTTTTGAGATACTCCTTGTACTCCTCATACAGGGGCATCTGCCAGACCCGTTCGTAGGTCTCGGCGGAGGCCTTCTTCAGTCTGCCCATGAGGTCGTCGTTGTTGCCCATCATGGCAATGGCCTCGTTGCCAAATGCAACGGAACATGCACCCGTGAGCGTGGCCATATCAATTATCTCCTTTGGCTTGTAGTGTTTAATCACGTATCCAAGGGCATCTGCCAGTGCAAGACGGCCCTCCGCATCGGTGTTGAGTATCTCTATGGTCTTGCCGGTTATGGCCTTTACGATATCGCCGGGTCTGGTGGCCTTGCCTCCGGGCATGTTCTCCGTTGCCGGTAACACGGCTACGATATTAACGGGCAGCTTATACAGGGCTGCCCCCTTGATTACACCCAACGTCGCCGCCCCACCTGCCATGTCATACTTCATCTGCTCCATGCCATCGGCAGGCTTCAGGGACAATCCGCCGCTGTCAAATGTGACCGACTTCCCCACAATGGCAACAGGCTCACCAGTGCCTTTCATATACTCAAGGATAATGAATTTTGGCGGCTCTGCCGACCCCTTGGCAACGGCCAGGTACGACCCCATCCCCTCCTGTTCGATGTCCTTTAGCCCGAGTACCTTCACCGTGACGTCCTCAGACCTCAATCCCAGAGCGGCTTCACTTAGTTGTGTCGGGGTCATGTCGTTTGCCGGTGTGTTGGTGAGGTCCTTTGCAAAACCCACCGCGTTGACGACAACCTCCAGCCACTGCACTGACACGTCGTCCGTGGAGGCCAGGACAACCACTTCCTTGATATCCTTGTCCTTGTTGTTGTCATCGGTTGAGGTCTTGTATCTTGTGAATCGGTACTGACTCAGGAGCGCCCCCTCTACAAAGTAATGCGCCGGCCTGAAGTGGGCATCCAGTACAACCCCGTCGGTCTTAAGAATCGATGTGGCTACGGTCACGTAGTTAATCCCCTTGTCCTTGAGGGCTGAAAACGCCTTGCCGCCGCTTCGTCTGAGCTTGTCCTGTGATAGCTCGGACAACTTGCCCAGCCCTACCAGGAGCAGGCTTTGAGCGTCCATATTGTTTACGTACAGGAGTGTAGTCTGCCCCTGTTTGCCGCTAAAGGCCTTGGAATCAAACACCCTCTTTATCAAACCGCCCGTCTTTTCATCCATGTCGGCATAGAAATCCGCCCTATGGTCCTCAAAAAAAGGCAGAACCAATACCTCAGCCTTTACGGAATTCTCCGTATCACCGCTTATCTTGATCTCCATCGCTTAATCACCTCATTGTATGTGTTTTTTATGTGTAACAATAATTTAACATTTTGCGTTGTATTCTTTCAAGCGTGGTTTTTCGAAAAAAAATCCCCCGATTTGCGTTTTTGAGGGCATGTTTGTATAATAAAGGTCATGAGCGTAATTAACGATACCGAAGGTATTGAGAGATAAGCTTGGTGACGAGGCCACAGAGGCCTTTGCCAAGGTTATCAGCGAGGCGGGTCTTGATTCGCGCAGAGACCTGGCTACTAAGGAAGACCTGTTTAAGGTGGAACTCAATCTCAAAGGAGACATCGCCAAGGTTAAGGAAGACGTCGCCAAGGTGGAAGGTAGACTCCGAGGAGACATCGCCAAGGTTCAGGAAAGCGTTTTCAAGGTCAAAGAAGATGTAGCGAAGTTGGAAACCAGACTTAAGGAAGACATCGCCAAGGTCAAGGAAGACGTTGCCAAGGTGGAAACCAGACTTAAAGAAGACAGCGCTAAGTTGGAAGGCAGACTCAAGGAAGAAATCGCAAAGGTCAAGGAAGACAGCACTAAGATCAGGGAAGATGTTGCCAGGATTAGCGGTGAGATGGTCTTGCTCAAGTGGATTTTGGGCGCTGTTCTGGCGGGCATCATATCCCTTATTGTCAGGGCATTTTTTATGCATTGACCTTTTTCCTTCTCCTGTTGCAGAACGCCCCCGCCCCCTTCTTCTTTTTTTCTTTTTATGTTAAGAATGTTATCTAATGAAGATACTACAGATAATCTACGAGAGCATTGGTAGTCCATTTGGGTTTGGCGGGGCGGGCATAAGGGCCTATGAGATTTATAAACGCCTTATGACCAGACACGACATCACCCTGTTGTGCATGAGATACCCTAACGCCAGGGATGGCTACCAGGAGGGACTGCGACACGTGTTTGTCGGTATCCAGAGCAAAATCCTTACAACCAGCGTCTTTATGTATACCGTCAAGGCAGGGAACTACGTCAGGAAACACGGCGGAGACTTCGATGTCATAGTGGAGAACTTTCTGCCTTCTACGCCGTTCTTTGCAAGATACCTCACCAACACGCCTGTCATATTGCAGGTGCAGGGAATAATGGAGAGACACGCCATACGGAAGTTCAACCCCCTGTACTCGGTCCCCATGTACGGTGTTGAGCAGTTTTATCCGGGGCTGTATGACAGATTCATATTTGTTTCGGATGTCACAATGCATAAGGTGACCTCACGGATGAACAAGAAATACCCCAACTGCATCGTAATACCAAACGGTACCGACGAGAGATTCCTCAACACCCAGGGAGCATCCTGCAGCAGCAACAACAGAGCAGAAGACAACGACTACATCCTCTTTTTCAGCCGGATAGACACCTACACCAAGGGGCTGGACCTCCTGATGAGGGCATTTGAGGAGATAAGCCCCCGGTATCCCACGTTGGGGCTTATACTGGCAGGGCACGAGACAGACCCCGTTGCAAAACTTTGTAGGGACCTCGCCCCCTCCGTGCGACGGAAGGTGACATACGCGGGGTTTGTCAGTGGGGATGACAAGGCAAGGCTGTTGTCAGGGGCGCGGATATTTGTCCTTCCATCGCGGCATGAGTCCTCTCCGATAAGCATCATAGAGGCGGCGGCATGTGGCACGGCCATTGTAGTGAGCGACATCGAGGAACTGGCCTTCGTAGAGAAACATCACATGGGGGTGTCCTTTCGTTGTGGCGACCACAAGGCGCTATCTGCTGCCCTGATCAGGCTCCTAGATGACAATCCCCTGCGTCTGTCCCTGGGGGAGGCTGCAAGGGGGTACGCCAAGACCCTCTTGTGGGACAACATTGCCCACACCTATGAGGATTACCTGATCACGGTGATTGAGTCTGCATCGTAAGGGCAGATAACTCTGACTGGGTGCATAAATTTTTGGTGGATAACAAGTGGTAATAAAAATGCATATAAAGGG
>JADGAE010000070.1 GCA_015232165.1 Nitrospirota bacterium | reverse complement strand
GGCCGGGGCAGGTGCGACCTGCTGCGACGAGATTGCGCCTCGCCTTGTGGGTGGGGTCTGATGCAGGGGTGAGGCACCCCTGCCATAAAAGGGGCAAAGCCCTCCATTCTCTCTTTTGGCGCATATAATTAATTATGGACAGACGTTTAGGTAGAGATTCATGATCGCATTTGAAGCGGATTTTTTACTTGCGGTTTTAGATAAGACTCCGGAGGGCATTATTATTCTGGAGGGTCAGGGGCGTATTCTGTTCTGGAACCGTTGGATGGAGAAGGCCTCACGCATTGTCAGGGACGAGGTGACAGGCCGGGGCTTTGTGGATGTGTTTCCCGAGTTGGCCGATACTCGGATCATGCGGGGCATAGACAATGCCCTCTCCCTTGGATTGCCCACCACGCTGTCTCACAAGCTGACCAACAGACCGTTCCCCCTGTACCAGTCTACCGCCGACACCCGGAAGGACGAAAGGATGAGCCAGGTTGTGCTCATAAGCGGTATACGCTGTAGGGACAGGAGTTTTCGCTGTGTAATCAGGATACAGGATATCACCGACACGGTATCCAGGGAGCAGCTCCTGCGTGATCAGACAGAACAGTTGCGTACTGCCGAGGAGATGGCCACAAGCGCCAACAAGGCAAAGGATGAATTCCTGGCAAACATGAGCCATGAGATACGAACCCCCATGAACGCTATCATTGGCATGACCTACCTCGCCCTGAAGACCAACCTGGATAACAGACAACAGGATTATCTCACAAAGATTAACACCTCCGCACAGACCCTGCTGGGGGTCATCAATGACATCCTGGACTTTTCCAAGATCGAGGCCGGCAGGTTGGAGATGGAGTATATCCCCTTTCACCTGGATGAGGTGCTGCACAATATATCCAACCTGATTACGATCAAGGCCGACGAAAAGGGGCTTGAGTTCTGTTTTCGGGTGGGCAGAGACGTCCCGCTGGCCCTTGTTGGCGACCCGCTGCGTCTGGGGCAGGTATTGGTCAACCTCTCAAACAACGCCATTAAGTTTACCTCCAAAGGGGAGATCATCATCCTTATTGAGGCCGACGAGGTAACCGACGAAATTGTGCGCCTGCATTTTTCGGTCAAAGATACCGGCATAGGGATAACCCCCGATCAGATAAATACCCTGTTTCAACCATTTACGCAGGCCGATACCTCCACGACCCGCAAGTACGGCGGCACCGGCCTGGGATTAACCATATGCAAGCGCCTGACGGAGATGATGAACGGTAGCATATGGGTAGAGAGCGAGCCTGGAAAGGGCTCGGTCTTTCACTTCACGGCCCAGTTTGCCAGGCAAAATCCGGACAGACGCCGCTTCCGCCTCCCATCGGATAAATACGTGGGTATGAGGGTGCTCCTGGCCGATGACAATCCGGCCTCGCGTGATATACTTAAACACACGCTGGAGTCCTTCTCCTTCAAGGTAACGCCTGTGGCCTCGGGGATAGAGGCCCTGGCGGAATTGAGGCGTTGCCTGGATAATCCCTACGACATGATCTTCATTGACTGGAAGATGCCTGAGATGGACGGAGTCAAGACGGTGCAGGAGATCAACAGACTCATGCCTCAGAGCAAGATTCCCAAGGTCATCATGGTAACCGCATACGGGCGTGAGGAGGTCATGCAGGCGGCCAAGGGTGCCCACCTTGATAGTATCCTCATCAAACCGGTCAGTCTGTCGCTGATGTTTGAGACCATTTTGTCGGTCATCGGTGAGGATGTGGCGCGAGCCGGGGTAATGATGTCCGCCGTGGAGGTATCAATAGACGGTCTTGAACGGCTGGCAGGGGCACGCCTCCTCCTGGTAGAGGACAACGACATCAATCGTCAGGTTGCCCTGGAAATACTCCAGAGCAAGGGACTGACAATAGAGACCGCCATAAACGGTGAGGAAGCGGTGGAGGCGGTTATGAAGAACGCGCCATACTATTTTGATGCCGTACTGATGGACATCCAGATGACCGGGATGGACGGCTATGAGGCAACAAGAAGTATACGACGGAGGCGGGAGTTTGACGACCTGCCAATTATAGCCATGACCGCCAACGTCCTCACCGGAGAGCGTGAGAAGTGTCTGGCCGCAGGGATGAATGACCACATCGGTAAGCCAATACAGCCCAACGTGCTCTACTCCACCCTGCTGCGTTGGCTCAAACCCGGGGAACATAAAGACTCACCGCCGCCGCCTCCGCCCGCAAACACTCGGACGACCAGCGCAGGCACTGAAACTACCCTGCTGACACGATTGAGCAGGATCGACATCAAGACCGGACTGGAGAGATTGGGCGGCAATACGGCACTGTATGTCGAGCTCCTGATGGAATTTCGCGACAAATACAGAGACAGCGGCAGGGCGGTTTGTGACAAACTGGACAATAAGGACTATGATGCAGCTTACAGGCTGCTTCACACACTGGCGGGAGTCTCCGGAAACCTTGGGGCCAATGAGCTTTATCATGCCTGTCGGCACCTGGAGAAGACGAGCAAGGCCCTCAAGGATGGCGCTGAACATGTCACGGTGGGTGCGCTATTGGGAGATTTTCAAAAGACCCTCAATGATGTTATGATAGAGCTGTCCGGGTTTGATGATGCCACTGCCACGCAGGTCTGTACTGTCGGGGTGGTTGATTTGGACATCAGAGGTAACGAGCCGGCAATGGCCTCGTTACGGAAACTGGCAGTGTTGCTCCAGGGAGGTGATACAAACTCACTGGCAGAGCTGCAGACCCTCAAGGGCTTGATGGGGGATTACAAGGTTGAAGGTATAATGAAGATTGAGAGTCGGATAATCGATTACGAATTTGATGAGGCACTTGCCTCTTTGGCTGTGTTTGCAGAGTCATTGGGGCTTACTATCCAAGAAAAAGGGGGTTTTACTATTTTATGATGGAGAAACATCCAAAAATACTTATAGTCGATGATGAGAAGGTGAACCTTGATATCCTTGTAAATCTGCTAAAAACTGATTACACGATAGTTGTAGCAAAGTGTGCGGAGAAGGCCCTCAGCCTTCTGGAGTCAAATGATGACAAACCCGACCTGATACTCCTGGATATACTGATGCCGGAGATGGATGGCTATGAGGTCTGCCGTCGGGTCAAGGCAAACGTCCATACCAAGGACATTCCCATTATCTTTATAACCCTGTTGAGCAATGTTGAGCAGGAGAGATATGGATTTCAGTTGGGGGCGGTAGATTACATTACGAAGCCTTTTAGTCCCCCGATTGTTGAGGCAAGGGTGAGGACCCACGTTGAGTTAAAACGCAAAAGGGACCTGCTGGAGAGCATGGCCAAGGAGGATGCCCTGACAGGTATAGCCAATCGCCGCAGATTTGATGAGTTCCTTGAGTTTACGTGGAACAGCGCAACCAGGCGTAAAACAAAGCTGTCGATGATATTGATTGATATTGATTTCTTCAAGCGTTATAACGACAATTATGGCCACAGGGCCGGGGATAACTGTCTTAGGGAGATATCGTTGTCTTTAAAGATTGCGATGCCGAGGTCTTTGGACCTCATAGCGAGATATGGGGGTGAGGAGTTGGCGTGCATCCTGCCGGATACCGACGGCCCCGGCGCAATAAAGGTTGCAAAACGTCTATGGGAGGTCGTGTGTGCCATGGATATCCCGCATGATTATTCGGAGGTGGCAGGTCATGTTACCGTGAGCATGGGGGTAACAACGATGACGCCATCTTTGAAGTGTATGCCAAGCTCTTTGATAGAGGCGGCGGATACGGCCCTTTATATGGCCAAAAAGGCCGGCAGAAACCGTGTGGAATTTTTGTCGCGTGATGGTGTATAATAATAGACAGCTAATAATAAACTAACTTTAATGAATGGAGAGAGGACACAAAGTATGAAGAAGCAGTTGCTGTTGGTATGTGTAGTAGGAGTGTTATTAACAACCCTTGGCTGTTTAAAGGCACCGGAGGACAATGTGCTTAAGAAGGGTGGCACGCCTATTGTCAAGTTGGGTCAGGAGACAATAACAAGTGAGCAGTTACAGGAAGAGTTGGCAAAGTTGCCGCCGAACATAAAGGCCATGTTTGCCGGTAAGGATGGCCTTAAGCGGTTGGTTGACGAGGTCAAGAAGAGGGAGGTTCTCTATCTTGAGGCCAAAAAGGTGGGACTTGACAAGGACCCTGAGTTTACTAAGAAGATAGCGGAATTCAAGAAGATAAATCTTATTAATACCCTCCTTCAGAAAAATGTACAGAACGCAAACGTAACGGTAACCCCCGAGGAGGCAAAGAAGTACTACGACGACAATCAAAAAGAGTTCGTCATGCCCGAGCAGGTCAGGGCCGTTCACATCCTTGTAAAGACGGAAAATGAGGCAAAGGACCTCTATGACAAGTTAAAGAAGGGTGGTGATTTTGCCGCCGCGGCAAAGTCTATGTCCCTCGATACGTCCAATGCGGACAAGGGTGGAGACCTCGGTTTCTTTTCACGCGGACAGATGGAACCAAGCTTTGATGATGCGGTATTTAAGTTAAAAAAGGGTGAGTTAAGCACGCCCGTTAAGACCTCCTTTGGCTACCATATAATCAAGGTGGTTGACACAAAGGAATCAAAGACCACCGAGTTTGAATCCGTAAAACAAATGATTATACAGTACCTCACCGGCGAAAAGCAGAAGAAGGCATTTGATACCTATTACTCTTCAATTGAGAAGAACTACAGCGTAAATGTTGACACCAAGGCCCTTGAAGACTTTGTCAGCAAACAGACGACAGCCCCGCCAGCTCCCGGAGCAGTTCCGCCACCAGGTCATGGAGCGAATGCCCCGGCACCGCCACCACCGGCGGGAGCCCCGCATAAATAACGGTGTCGTCAACGCTGAAATGAGGGTCTATGTTTAGAGGCTTTTTGGTATGTTGAGACTAAAGGATGGCATAGTTGAGCTGTACACAAAGGTGGCTACATCGATACCGTCTGACGTGGAGGATGCCTTAAAGCAGACCTGTACGTCAGAGACCACGGAGGGTGAGGTGGAGCGTGGCAGCGGGTGTTTGTCCGTTATCATTGACAACGTCAAAAGCGCCAAGACGACCAAGAAACCGCTGTGCCGTGACATCGGCACACCCGTCTTTTGGGTGAAACTACCACAGGGTCTAGACCCTCAACAGATAACTGCCGATATCGTGGAGGGCAGTAAGCAGGCTGTCTTAAAGCTGCTGAGTCGTCCTCCGGGTAGCGGTGGTGGAAGGGGCGTGGATGTAGAGGATGCCCCCGCGATGAATCCCGTCATCTACTTTGAGGACTCCGACAAGTCCAGCCTCGTAGTAGACCTGTTACTGAAGAGCGCGGATTGTCAACACGGTGATGGGTTGTCCCAAATGCAGGACAGCGGCGTGATTGCTTTAAAACCTGATGTTGCCGGCGGACTCGACTCCGGGAATTACCACAATGAAATCAGGGATATCGTTGCCAATACCGTCAGGAAGGCAAGGAAGAGTGTCTGTGTCCCATACACCATAGGGGTTGGCCTGGGGACGGAAAAGGATGACGTAACCATGATCTCTAAAAAACAGCTCCTCAGAAGACTAAACGACAGCAACCCCGAAACACAGGCCCTTGAAAAAAAAATACTGGAGGACCTAAACACAATGGATGCCACCACGCCCGGTTCAACGGCGCAGACTACGGCCTTGGGGGTTAAGATCGGAGGGAGTTGGTCGGACCCGGCCTCCGTTTTGGTAAACGTCTCCATCTGCTGTTGGGCCAACAGACGTGGCAGGCTGATCTGGGGATAATGCCCCGGTGTCGGACTCCATTGATATTACATACGAGGTAACATCTCATCACGAGGGGCACAACACCAAAGCCCTCTTCAGGGAGATAGCCCTTGAACAGACCGTAGAGGTCCCCGACGGTTATTTCTTCAACCAGACCCACATAAACACAACAATCGTACCCACAATAAAAGACGTCCGCCCTATAGACCGGGGACGCTACCGTGCAACACTGTCGTTTAATCCCGAGGTAACCGCCTGTCAACTGCCGCAGTTTTTAAACGTCCTCTTTGGCAACATCTCGTTTAAGGGCAACGTAAGGGTTGTCGGGATAGACCTCCCGGAGGAATTCCTGAAGGTCTTTAAGGGGCCGGGCTATGGGATACCGGGGATACGTCAGATGTTGGGGGTCTATGGCAGGCCGCTGTTGTGTGCTGTCCTCAAGCCCATGGGGCTTTCCCCTGTAGACCTTGCCAATCTGGCGGCGGAGTTTGCCCTCGGTGGGGCGGATATCATCAAGGACGACCACGGACTGGTAGACCAAACCTTCTGCCCCTTTGAACAGCGTGTAACCCTCTGTCAACAAGCTATAGAGGCAGCCAACGCAAAGACCTTGCACAAGACCCTATACTTCCCAAACGTCACTGACGGCGCAGAGAAGCTCGAAGACCGTATCCGGTTTGCCCTCAGAGGCGGGGTTGCAGGTGTCCTTGTTGCGCCGTATCTCGTAGGTCTGGACACGGTAAGGTACCTGGCCTCAACCTACCGGATAATCATCATGGCACATCCGGCCATGACCGGGGCCTACTTCCATGACCCAAACTACGGTATCCGGCCATCGGTGTTGCTGGGCAGCGTGTTTCGTCTGATGGGTGCCGACCTGTCCATTTTTCCCAACACCGGCGGGAGGTTCAACTTCACCCCGGAGGAGTGTCTGAGCCTGTCGCAGGCTCTCAGAGGGCCTCTTGGACAATTGAGACCGGCCTTTCCAGCACCCGCCGGCGGCATGCGCCTGTCTAACATCCCCGATATGTCAGCCATGTACGGTGTGGATACGGTCTACACCATCGGCGGCTCACTCTTAAAAAACCACGACGACGTTAGAGAAAACACAAGTGTGTTTCTTGAGAAAATAACGTCCAACTTTCCACAGGCCACATGTCAACCATCAGTGCAGTCATCCACACCGCAGCGGCAAGCCCCGTCACCCCAGACCTCCGTCACATTGGGGGAGGTGTTTGAGCACCTGTCATTCCGTGAGGACTTTGGATGGTCGGAGCGCCCTCCGCGTCCGTACAAGGATGGTGTCAATCTCCCATTTCGGTACATCACCAGGTGTGAGCTTATCGGAAGATACGGCGAAGAAACCCGCTTTGACCTGCGATACTTTCAGATAGAACCCGGCGGATACTCCTCCTTTGAACGACATCTGCACATCCATGTTGTTGTCTGCATCCGTGGCGAGGGTGTATTTCTCATCGGTGGTAATCGGTATACGTTGAGGCCCTTTGACGTTGCATACGTAGCGCCAATGCGCCCACATCAGTTAATCAATGAGTCGGACGTCCCCTTTGGCTTCTTCTGCATCGTTGACCACGAACGCGATAGACCTATCCCCCTCTGAAAAAAGAAAAAAGTAATAGTTCACCCCCCTAATTAAGAAAAGACAAAGAAGGGGGCGGCTCCGCCCCCCCTTCATATCCCCCCTGCAAGGGGACCAGTCCCCTTGACCCCATAATTCTTAACTTCAAATATGTGGCTACTCCATAACAGAAATATTTACAGAAACTTTTTTTTGTTGCACCAGATCGAAACTATCAATAAATTTTTGTTGACGCAACCGATTCATATGTGTTATAACACTAAGCATGAGATTAAATGTACGGTTAGTGTTTTTTATGACGGTTTTTCTTGCCATTGGGTGTTTCTATGGTGCAGAACAGGCGTATCCCTTTGGCGGATGCGATGAGAACTGCGCCTCGTGCCACAAGCTCAACGTGCAAGAGGCCGGTCAACTGCTAAAGGACTTTGCCCCCGCCGCGACGGTTGAGGAGGTACAGCAGTCTCCGTCAAAGGGACTGTGGGAGGTAACTATAAATACCGGCAAAAACCGTGTTATCGCATACATGGATTACTCCAAAGAAAACATCATCATAGGCAATATCGTAAAGATAAAGACAAAGCATAATCTGACCGAAGACAGACTCACGGAGGTAAACAAGGTGGATGTCTCTACGATCCCGCTTAAGAACAGCCTCTTGATGGGCGCGAAAAACGCCAAGATAAAGCTGATTGTCTTTACCGACCCCGAATGTCCGTTCTGCAAGCAATTGCACGAGGAACTAAAGGCGCTGGTTGAAAAGAGGAAGGACATCGGTATTCATATAATACTCTTTCCACTGACGAAGATACATCCGACGTCGTATAAGAAGGCAAAGGCGATAGCGTGTGAGAAGTCGCTGAAGCTGTTGGACGACGCCTTTGCCGGCAGGGAGATTCCGGAACCCAAGTGCGACACCAGTGCGGTTGACGATGACATAAAACTGGCCGAAAAACTTGGTCTCACCGGCACGCCCGCGGTTATCATGCCCGATGGCAGGGTGTTGCGAGGGGCATTTAAGTCCGACGACCTCGTTCGTGAAATAGGCAAGAGTAACCACAAGAAATAGTATACTGAAATGACACAGGTTTTTTCAGGCATGATAATTGAGTGTGAAA
>JADGAE010000069.1 GCA_015232165.1 Nitrospirota bacterium | reverse complement strand
CCTTACGCACAGTGTATAAAGAGGGGGCGACTCCGCCCGCACGGCGGGTGTTGCCGCACCCCCCCTCAGCCCCCCCTGCAAGGGGACCAGTCCCCCACTGAGCCGGGGGCGGCTCGCCCCTTGACCCCATTAAAGTGCCTTGTATTTAATCCAATCGAAATTTGCTATAAAACCGATATGTGAAGCATCTAAAGCAAAAGCAATGGGTTACAGAACATTTAAAAACCTAAAGGTTATTATCTACATACTCACAGGCAAGCTGGATTATACTAAGATTGTAATACCAACATGAAATACGAAAAAACCAAAATTTATGTACCCCCTGTATTCTGATTGTCTTTTTTGCAAGAACTATGATACAATCGCACGAGTACATGATATACTTACAGTTCGTAGCCGCCGGTACATATAAAATAGCCTGTTTGGGATTATTGTGACCATATTTGCGCAGTTAAGCCAGATATTCACACATTCAAGGCGCGTGGCCCTATTGTATGCCGCTGCACTGGCGTTTTTGACATTTAACGTATTATTTAAAGTCTATGCCCTGTTCCATTGGGGACTCTATACGTGGAGTCCACAAAACAAGATTATACTTGTCTTCAGACTCGGATATCTCCTATGGATTGCCGCATGTCTGTATGTAATAAGGTTCCCGGAAAAGATTAAATACTTATTTTTCGTCTTTACGTTTTCTTTTATCTTTTTTGGTTTTCCTCCTTATTATATCCAGAATCAGGTTTTTGATTATCTCTTGGCGCTTTTGACGATATCAATGTTCATAATAAGCCTGAAACCTGGAATGAGAAATAAGATAAATAAACATCTGCTGCTTCTTGTCTTGTGTTTTTTCTTTTTGTCAGCATCTTCCCTGTTTATGCTTCCCCTGGGGCATATCGCGGAATTGGCGGCTAATTTCAGCTTTGAGGCTTTTATGCTCCAAATATTTGGCGCGTTGCCACAAAACTACCTATATTGCCTCTCGGAGACAAATAGATTTGCCTTGATCGTCCTGTTCACTATTATTCTTTCCGTCATAAGCGGTACTGCTGAAAATTACAAGTACATATTCCTGGGACTTTTCACGGGCAGTCTATTTGCTTCTATAATGAGTTTATTGGAATATACCGGCATTCTGTCACTACTAACTATCAGGCGCGATACCTTGAATTCTGCAATAACTACATCGTTTTTTCTCAACAGGGGTTGGTTTGCAGAGTTTGTTACCATTGTTGTGCCGTATATTCTCTTAGGATTCTTTAGCAAAAGGAGAACCACTGCCAAGATGGTAGTTATTTTTATATTTTTGGTAATCCTTGAAATGTCTTTAATCCTGGCAGGGGCAAGGGCAGGATGGGTAACATATCCACTTATTTTGTTTGTATGCTGGATGTTTTTCTATTGCTTTAAGGATGGTACTATACAGAATAAGATTAAAATAGGGACTATTGTCAAAGTTGCTCTCTCCGTTCCTATTACAATTACCTTGAGTTTGTTGCTGCTTTTTTACGTTATCAATCCAATAAATTTTACTAAAACAGTTGCATCCAATACGCCCAATCCTGGCAACCCAACAAAAGCAGCTATAGCACAACAGGCCTCAAGAATATTAACACCCGACTCGCGAGCCTATATATGGCACCAGGGTATCACGATCAGTATGGAAAAACCCATACTCGGCATGGGCTTTGAATCCTTTGCCGTGTATGCTAATATTTTTTCAGACATACCCCAATCACCCTTTAGACAAAAACACGGAGCGCGTACCGATGATACACCACATAACATGTACCTTGAACTCTTGGTTAATAACGGTATTATCGGACTGACTCTATGGATACTGATTATCGCCTATACACTATTAATACTGAGTGTTGATCTGCTCAAGAACAAAAACGTTTTAAATATCCCTGTGATTATTTCAATTATATGTTTCCACATCTATAACGTTTTTCAAGAATTTGCATATCTACCCATAATCTGGATACTTATTTTCATTAATCTAAGCTATGCCATGACCATCCCTAACACGATACTAAGTGACTCCCTCCGGAAGATATGGGGCATAACTCTAAAAATATCCATATTGATTGTAACCCTCGGCTCAATACACTATCTATCAAACTCATCATTTAAATTTCTAAAGCATAAGTATGACTACACCATACCTACGGACAGCACATACGGCGGATTTTACCCAAACAGTACCAACGATCCATTCAGATGGTTCTCTAAAGAAGGCACTATAGAACTAACCGGTAAGGGAACTGCTAGGTTCTCATTGATGTGTAGCCACCCGGACATCCACCAAAAACCTGTCACCCTATCCATCTACGTCAATGATACCCTCACTGATACTGTCACATTTCAAACCCAAGGCGCAAAAAGATGGACATACACTATAAACGACACAAATAAACACCGCTTCAAATTCATCGTCTCCAGGACCTACAACCCATTCATCTACGGGACAAAAACCGATAACCGCATCCTCGGAATGGCCGTAGCTGTAGATTAGGAAGTAAAATGAAATCTATCTGCCAATTAAGTAAACGAGCATAAGTAGCTATAACAAGCAGGAAGGGGTCAAGGGGGCTGTGGCCCCCTTGCGGGGTGGGTCTGAGGGAGGGCGCGGTAACGTCGCTGTGCGAGCGGAGTCGCCTCCCTTCTTTCTTTTTCTTATTTTTCTAAGGCCGTTGTGTCATCTGGATTATGAAGGGCGATTACTTTGGCGGCTTTTTGGGTCTTGCTTGGGGGTGAGGGCATGACCTTGAGCCTGTCACTGATCTGTTGATATTTTACGAGGTAGTGATTGTAGCGCTTGGGGTCTACCTTGATTGCGAAGTTACCCGGCATCCGCCATTTGTCCTTAAGATAGAGCCAGGAGGCAAAGTCTGTGGGGTTAAACCCCTTCATCACCTCAATGTCGGTGGTATTTTTGAGCCCCACGATAGCCAACCCCTGTGAGTCTGCCTCGATGCGGTGTTGACCGTTAAAGGGATAGGCACCGTAGTTGTCAAAGAACTCCCACGTGGAGTACGATATCTGTCGCTGTGAGGCATGACACGAGTCGCACGAGCGTGACTTGCCAAATGAATGTGACGCCTGGTCAAACTGAATCCACAACAGGTGCTTGTTGTTGCCCGGCAGGCCATCAAAGGTGCCAACAATGAAGTAGGCATCGTTGGTCTCCCCCTTGGGCCACCTAAACTGCATACCGGCAGAGGCCGCCACGTCAGCTTTGATGTTGCCCACGCTGTGGGGCCATATCTTGTATGGCCGCCACGTACCATTGACGTCCTTTGCTATGATTGGCGGCTGTTGGATACCATAGTACAGCGAATACTTTTTAAACGGGTTCCGCTCCCCCGCTATGACACCCGGCCCCCAGATGGTCAACTGATATCCACCCAGGGAGCTGATATGGCAGGAGGCACAGTCCATGTTCTTGTGGATACCACGTGCGTGGGCCTCTTCTATTTCGATGTGACAGTCCTGACACGTTGCCTTTCGTTCGATGTCCCCCATGCCCTTTTCGCCCACCTGGTGACAGGCCACGCAGGATATCCCCTTGGTGTAGTGGACGTCCGGCTTCATGCCAGGGGGGATGGAGTAGTCACCCCCGATGTAGGTCTCACCACGTCGCGCCATCATTGCCCCCGGATGACAGATGCTGGTACTCCTGCCCGAACCGGAGCAGGTCTCGGGCTTGGGCACCCGCGACATCGCATGAACGCCATCCTTGTTGTTGGGGGTGTAGTGACAGTCCAGGCAGCCGGTGTGGCAGACGTTGCAGAACTTCTGTTTGTCTTGCGCCTGGCGCTTGCTGAATGGAACGTTTAGATTGCCGGCTATCTCTTTGGTGTTTTGGTAGTCAAAGCCCACACCCTTTAGCTCCTCGACCGGCGGCAGGTCGGCAAACGACGGCCCGCAGTTGTGGGGGCCATAGCCGGCAGGTGTCGTCCACGTCTTCATGTATCGTTGTCGATAGTTTATCCCCATGACGGTCTTTTTGAACTGCTTTAGCTCCTGTGGGTGGCAGTTGCTCTTACTGCAAGTCTTTCTGGCTATGTCGGGGTCAAAGTTGAAGGTCTCCCTGTCTCTGTCATGCCACAGGACGTTGCGCACCTCGGCGGGTACGGAGAGCGCATTGTTTTCCGCCACCTTTGGCAGCATCTCGTATATCTTGTTATCACCAGTGGGCAGCAGGGGGCCTTTAAAGAACTTTTGCCTGTCCATCACCTCGGCGTGTTCGCTGATGATGAGGGCCTTGAGCATCCCCTTGTGGGCCTTGTCCTTGTCCGTGGCCCTGCCGTTGCCAAGGTGGCAGTCGCGACAGAGTATGTCGGCGTGTTTGCTCTGCCTCTGAACCTCCAGGGGGGTGACATAAAAGTGCTCGGAGCCGAGCTTCTTCATGAGCTGTCTGTCAGAGTGACACCTCACGCACTGCACGGAGGTATCTTGCCAACTGCGATAGGCCGGAAAAACCATCGCAACCACAATGACAAGCAAGACCGTCACTATGACCCTTATAGTGACAAACTCACTCAGGTTGCCCAATAAAAACCTCCTTGACATCCCGTATATTATAGCAGATTTACCGTGAAAATAAAGTACCTGCCCCATTCAAACGAAGAAAGAAGGGGGCGACTCCGCCCGCACGGCGGGTGTTGCCGCACCCCCCTTCATATCCCCCCTGCAAGGGGACCAGTCCCCCACTGAGCCGGGGGCGGCTCGCCCCTTGACCCCATTTTACCATGCTTTTTTAAGAGGATACGATTTGACATATATAGAGCTAAAGGTGGATAATTAAGGTATGCAGCAGTGGAGCAACTCTTTTGGTTCATACATGCGGCGGAGGTTTGGCGAGATCGTCTACAAGGTAAACGTGGATGCGGGCTTTACATGCCCCAACAGGGACGGCAAGGTCGCTTACGGTGGCTGCATCTATTGTAACAACGACAGCTTCAGACCTGCCGCCTGTCAGCCGGACGTTAGCATAAAGGAACAGGTAAGCAGCGGCATCGTCTATCTGAAACGCCGATACAAGGCAAAGAGGTTTATCGTGTACTTCCAGCCGTTTACCAACACCTATGCCGATGTCGCAGCCCTTGCGACAATGTACCGCGACGCCCTGGCTCACCCTGACGTTATTGGCCTTGCCATAGGCACCAGACCCGATACCATCGACGAGCAAAAGGTTGACCTCCTGAGCGACATATCAAAGACCCACTTTGTGCTGGTGGAGTATGGTCTGCAATCGATCTACGACAAGAGCCTCCTGTACATAAACAGGGGACACGACTACAAGTGCTTCCTGGATGCCCTTGAGATCACAAAAGGCAGGGGCATCTCCATTGGTGCCCACCTCATCGTTGGCTTACCCACGGAGACCACCCGGGAGATGCTTGACATGGCCGATGAGGTATCCTCACTACCTATTGAGTTTCTGAAGATACATCAGTTGCAGGTTGTGAAAAACACCAGGATGGCCGATATATACAACGAAAACCCCTTCTACGTCTTTACTTACCAACAGTACCTGGACTTCCTCGTTGAGTTCGTAGAGAGGCTCGCCCCCGTGATCGTCTTACAGAGGCTCTTTGCACTGGCCCCCGATGACATCCTCATTGCACCCAGGTGGCACAGGAGTCGGCAGCAGATCATCAGGGATATCGATAACACTTTCAGGGAAAAGAATGCCTGTCAGGGCAATAGATGCAAGAAAAATAGAGACCGCTTATAGTTAAAAGATTTTTGGTATCCTCTTAAAAAAGCATGGTAAAATGGGGTCAAGGGGTCAGCGACCCCCGGCTCAGTGGGTGACTGGTCCCCTTGCGGGGGATTCTGAAGGGGGGCGGAGCCGCCCCTTTCTTTCTTAATCTTAACAGTATAGTTACCATGAAATATAAAGAGGATACGATTTTTGTACAATTTGTTTATAGTTAGGATAGCTTATGTAAAGATTTACTTTCAATTAACCGATAATGGAAAGTAACATTGGAAAGGACTTGTAAGTTTTGTAATATTAGAGGGGCTACTAAAAAAAGTAGATATAAGGAGTTTATGGTGTGGTTTTAAAGGCAAGCGAAAAACTAGGGGATATTTTGGTACAGTCCGGGCTTATCTCCGCACAACAGTTGCAAGGGGCACTGGAGGAGCAGCAGAGGACAAAGAAGCGTCTTGGAATCATCTTATGTCAGAAGGGATGGCTCAAGGAGGAGGATATAGTACGGGCCTTTTCCAATCAGTTAGGTGTACCCTATGTTGATCTGAAGACCTTTGAACCGGACCACGTGGCACTGAGAATTATCCCGCAGAGCCTTGCCAAAAGATACCTGACCCTGCCCCTGAGTTTTGAAAACAACATCTTGAGCGTTGTCATGGCCGATCCCCTCGATGACCACCTCCGTGGGGCCATAAAGTTTGCCACCGGCAAGGAAATCAAGACCAGTGTGGCCACCACTACCGATATAAGAAAGGCTATAATAAGGTTCTATGACGGGATCAAGGTAGAACATATAGGCGATATCCTCATAAAGGCAAAGGTAATAACCAAACAGCAACTTGCCAAGGCTCTTAAAAAACAAGAGACGGACAACAGAAGGCTGGGAGAGATACTGGTTGCCGATAAGGTGGCCACTGAAAGAGACATCGTGCTGGCTTGTTCAACGCAACTGGGGATTCCGTACAAGGAACTGAAGTCCATAGAGCCCAACCAGGAGGCCCTGCAATTAATCCCACAGGGGCTGGCTCAACTGCACCTCATAGTCCCCCTGACCATCATCAAGCGGGTGCTGATTGTTTCAATGGCCGACCCGCTGGACATCAACGCCATCAACGCCATTGGCATTGCCACGGGTATGATCATGAAGATTATGATCTCCACCACAACGGAGATAAAATACGCTATCAACAGATTTTACAATATTGAATGTCCTCAATGCCTGGGTGATATCCCCGTGGCCTCGTCTCTGACGGACGCTAAAGATACGAAACAGGTCCCTGCGGGCAGAAAATTGATGCTGGGCGATGTCCTGCTGGCAGCCGGACTGGTAGAACCCGGTCATCTTGAGCATGCCCTTGAACTCCAAAAGGAGAACAAGAAAAGGCTGGGAGACATACTGGTTGAGGAAGGTCTGATCAAGGATGCCGATATTGCCAGGGCAATATCGACGCAACTGGGTCTGCCGTTTATTGAGATGGATGACTACAATTGTCAGTCGGAGGCATTGAAGCTCATCCCTGAGAAGTTGGCCACCAAGTACTTGACAATGCCCTTAAACGTTGAGGGAAACATACTGTATGTGGCCACAAGCGATCCCCTAGACAGAGAGGTCATTGACACCCTGACGTTTGCCTCCGGTAAAAGCATCAGATTTAAGGTCTCTACGGCCACGGACATACGAAAGGGGATAGTTCATCATTACCAGAAGAAGACCGTAAAAAGACTGGGCGACATCCTCATAGATGCAGGACTGGTAAACGAACAGCAGATAACAGAGGTCCTTAATACCCAGCAGAGTTGTACAAAGAAGCTGGGTGAGCTGCTCACGGAAAAGGGGCTTGTCAGTGAAAGAGATATCTGCAAGGCATTTTCCAGCCAGTTGGGGCTTCCTTTCGTAGACCTGACCACTATCACGGCAGACATCAAGGCCATCGAGCTTATCACCGAGACGGTTGCCCAAGGCAATATGTTAATCCCTCTGAAGCTTAACAACCGCGACCTGACCATTGTTATGGCCAACCCCCTGGACATTGCTACCATAAAAGAAATAGGGCGTCTGACCGGAAAGCAGATAACGGTTAACGTCTCAACCCCGTCGATGATCAAGGATGCAATACTGCGCTATTATCAATACAACAGCCCCCTGAGAGATATGGAGAGCAGCGCTGATAAATCCAAGATAGAGGCGGAGATATATCAGACCAGCGACGACCTGATAAATGACAGCAATTCCCCTCCTATCATACGCATAGTGGACCAGATACTGCTTCAGGCCGTAAAGATGAAGGCCAGCGATATCCACCTTGAACCAAAGCAGAAGACGCTTGATATCCGCTACAGGATAGACGGTATGCTGCGCAGCATCAATCAACTGCCCGCTCACGTTCAACGTGCGGTGTCATCGCGGTTGAAGATCATGTCGTCGTTGGATATAGCGGAGAGGCGCATCCCGCAAGACGGCAGGATAAAGATAAAGATCGACGGCAAGGAGGTCGATCTGCGGGTCAATACGCTGCCTAGTCAGTATGGGGAAAAGGTGGTCATGCGGCTATTGGACTCAAGCTCGGCCATCCTCAACGTAAAAGACATAGGGCTTGCCGACAAGGACGCTGCACGGTTAAAGGGTGCCCTTTCGGTCCCTAACGGAATAGTCCTGGTGACGGGGCCTACGGGTAGTGGTAAGAGTTCGACGCTCTATGCCATAATCAACGCAGTAAAGGAGCCGACGATCAACATAATGACCCTCGAGGACCCCATAGAGTACAACGTCG
>JADGAE010000068.1 GCA_015232165.1 Nitrospirota bacterium | reverse complement strand
GGGGCGGAGCCGCCCCTTTCTCTTCTTGTATTGCACGCAATCGAAACGCGCTATAAATTGGGGCTTCCGGCAGTTACCAATTAAATCCGACGTTCCTCGTAAATATTGTGTGGAGGATGGGAATATCCAGGAAGAACAGTGCCATAACAAACACCGCCAACAGTGCAACAAAGACCATAAACCCCACCTGGGTAAAGAGCTGCTGTGGTCGTTGTGCCGGTGAGTCGTGCTGTAGGCCGATCTTCAGGTACCATGTAAACAGGGCGGCAAACAGGGGAAAGCTCATTATGAATTCGATGCGGTACTTTATGAGAAATATGCCCAGAAATAGTGATGACGTTATGGCGTAGAAGAAACTCGATAGTAATAACCTGTCGGCCGTATAGTGTGCAAAGGATCGTCTGTATAGTCCTGCCAGTTCATGGTTGTCGATAAACCTGTACTCGGAGAACCTCTTGACGGCCATGAGAAACGCCCCGCCAAACCAATAACAAAGCAGCGCACTGGCCGGGGGCAGGTACGTCCCGATGATAATCCCCCACCCCAGGACAAGACGTATGGGGTTGTTGATGGACTCCGTCAGGACGTCAACATAGATGTAGTCCTTGGCCCTTATGGGCGGGATGTTGTAGATGGCCCCCATCACAAGCAAGAAGCCGGCCGTGACCATAAACAGTTTACCCACGTACATTGCAAGGGCTAATCCAACGGATACCAGCAAAAGATACTGGAGCACCACGAATTTCAATGTGACTAATCCGGCGGCTGCCGGTCTGTTTTTTTTTGTGGGATGGTGCCTGTCAAAGTCGGCGTCTATGTACTCGTTTATGACGTAGTTGGCCGAGGCCACAAGGCAGGCGCTTATAAAACCGACGATAGCCTTTTTCATAGCGTCGTGTGGGATATTGGTTTGCATCAGGGTTGCGATGGCAAGGCCTGGCAGCATGAAGACGTTTTTAAACCAGTGGTCGGGCCGGGCGATCTGGATGTATGGGCGAAGATTCACTTACCGGCAACCGTATGCAGCGGAGTGCTCTTTCTCTGAAACACGACAAGCATGGAGTCAAAGAGGTTAAAGCCAATCGTAAGGCGGTTTAGTACCGCAGGAGGATTGAGCCGCAGGTAAGAGGGCAGATACACACTAAGGCGCGACATCAGATACGCGGCACTGAGATACCAGGCAGGTCTGCTAAAGGAGATTGGTCTGAGTCCTGCCCTGTCCAGGGCCAGAGATATCGTCTTGTGGTTAAAATAACCAACGTGTGCCACCCTGTAATGCCACCACCGCGTACCCGTCAACCTGGCGGCCAGTGAGTGCACATCAGGGGTCACCAACACCCCCACCGAGTCAGTCGACATGACCCCTGCAATGTGCGACAACACCTCCACGGGGTTTGATACATGTTCGATGACGTCTATCAGTGTGACAACGTCATAGGGTGGGTTAAGAGACGGATCGGGGAGCACGCCACACAGCACGTTTAATCCCTTTACGAGCGCCTTGTCACACAACCAGCTTGACGGCTCAATGCCAACGGTCTCAAACCCGTGTGCCAGTGCCCGCTGCATGAGATATCCCGTACCGGCTCCAACATCCAGGAGTTTCCCGGATTTCTTGTATCGGATGATTGTCTGTAGGAGTTTTTCGGCCTGATGCAGGCGGTGTTGGCCGCTGCTGTCGTACTCTTCGTCCTTGAGGGTCTGGTAGTATTGCAGGACGTCGGACAATTGTGCGCACTGGAGGAAGCCGCACTCACGACAACGATATATGGCCGCCGTTGTGCCGTAGTTGGGGTCCGTGATGGCAAAGTCCACCTCTGACAGCGGTCGTCGTATCGTTGAGGGACGCACCAACTCCAGAGTCCTGCCGGCACACACCCGGCAGGTGTTGCTATCTGAGTTATTAGGCGTTGTCTCATTACTCATAAAATCAAGTCTCTATTTATCAAATCTTTTGTGCCGCGAGCACAAAGCTCTTAAACACCACCGACCAGCACCAGGCTATAGAGAGTATCTTCATACCGTTGTCCGTCAGGATGGCGGTTACGTCGGTTGATCTTCGTGGTCTGACGGTCTGTTTGTTTACAACGAGGTCGTGGACCCTGGCGGTGATACCGGTAAAGAGGTTTGCCCCCTCCATGTCGGACAATATGAGCAAGGTGCCGGGGGCGAGGGTCTTGGCCAGTCTGCTGACAAATGCGTCCTGCATGGGTGCGGCCACGTGGTGCAGGACGTCCACCATGGTCACTACATCGTAGTTGGTCAGGTCTTGGGGTGGGAACACCTCCGTGGAGTGTGTTATCCTCAGCTCGGGGACTGCCACGCTCACCCCCTCGGAGGCCGCCACTGCCTCTCTGGAGAGGTCATAGCCATGCGCCAGGGCCACCTTCCTGAGCTTTACGGCAAGATACAACAGCGCCCCCGTGCCACAGCCAATGTCAAAGAGCCTTGCCCCCTGCGGCACATGGCCCAGTACCATATGAAAAGACCCGATGATGTGTCGGTTGGCCACCTTGGTGCGATACATCAGCGGCATAGACCGCGAGTATTCGTGCAGATATGGTGCCAACTCCCGCCTCTTTAAAGATTCAGTATTCACAGCGGTTTTTTTAGTACGATGAACATCCGCGCATTTAGCCATCCAAGCAGTTGTACGGTGCGTTTGTGGTTGATGAGGTCTGATATTGCCAGTGATAGTCTCTGTTTCGGGCCAATGAGCATACCGTTATAGTCAATCCTTTCCACGGTGAACCAAGGTGCAAACAACCGTCTGTAAATCCCCTTTGTCCCTAGCGATAGAAGTCCCCTCTCATTGGGGTCAAGCATACACATGATGTAGACAAGGGGGTTGAGCTTGTTTGGTTCAAATACTATGACGTAGCCACCGGGTCTAAGGACACGGTACACCTCCTTTAAGGAGCCCCGGACGTCTTCCATGTGGTGGATCACGTCAAGCATGACAACCACGTCAAAACTGCTATCGTCAAAGGGCAGGTGGTCACAGCTCTCCCGGAGTATATCCGTGTTGGCAAGACCCAGTCTCTCTATCAGCTCTCTGCTCTTTTCGACAAACGACGGAGTGATGTCTATCCCCACCAGTTTTGCACACAGGTCGGCAAGTATTGGCAGGAAGCCGCCACTGCCACATCCGACATCCAGCACCGTGTCTGTTGAGTTGATGTATTGTGCAACGTTGGAGGTAAAGTGCCTCTTGACAGACCCCTTGGCACTGATTAGCGTACCGTCAAAGCGCGCCTGTGCACCCCATAAACCACGCCTTATGCGTCCGGCTATCAGGTCGTCATAGAACTTGGCAGTCTGATCACTAGTTGGTACCTTAAACAACGTCGACATACTCACATGATATTGTACAACATCACCAGAGCTAAATCAACAATAGTTCAACCCTTATTTCTCTTAACCTATTCATATCTTTTTACCGCTGCAACTGTTTCAGTAGTCGTTCAGACTCGGCGAACTTCACCTGGGGCATGCCCTGGAGCTCGCTTAATACGGCGTCGGCTTCTCTATCGGGAGGGAGGGTGACGACATAGATGCCCAGGGACTGCTCCACCTTGACAATCGTTGCTCCCAAGTTGCCAAGCAACTGCCCGGCCTGTTCCTTGTCCACGTACTCTTTGAACCTGACGACAAACCTTTCCGGGAGCCTTGCCTCTTTCTGAGCAGACGGCCTGGCACTGTCTCTCATGAACGTGCCCTTTTCCTCGGTGATTTTTTTTAGCTCCTCCGAGTTGTGGATGATGTGAGGGGTTAGAAATACCATCAGGTTTATCTTCTTCGTGGACGAGGACTTCTGCTTAAACAACCACCCCAGAATGGGGATGTCCCCAAGGACGGGCACCTTTTGAAGGCTCTCTTGTTCCTTTTCCTGGATCAGGCCGCCGATAACGACCGTCTCGTTGTCCTTGGCAAAGACGGTGGTCTTGGTGGAACGCTTGGTTGTGGTGGGACCCACCGAAATCAGGATGTCGGAGTTGGACTCAGTCTTTACGGAGGATATCTCCTGGTAGAGCTCGAGCTTGAGGTAGTCTCCCTCGGTGATGTGCGGGGTGATCTTCAGTGATATGCCAACGTCCTTTCGTTCGATGGCGTTCATCACGGAGAGGGTGCGTGTTGGGTCTGACTCGCGCCTGGTGATAAAGGGGACATTTTCGCCCACCATGATCTCAGCCTCCTTGTTGTCGGAGGTCAGTATCTGTGGTGTTGAGAGGATGTTTACGACACCCTTGAACTCATCAAGGCTAAACAACGCTGCATAACCGGGCACGGACAACGTCGAGGAGGTCGTAGTGCCGTCGGAGTTGAAGGTCGTATAGGGGACGTTGACAAAGCTGCCCATGCCGCCCATACCAAACCCGCTCAGACCGTATACTATGTTCTGCATCGTCGTGGTACTGATCTGCCCCGAACCAAAGATAAAACGCGGCTCGCCGTTTTCTTTTACCATCGCGCGCCATTTGCTGCCCATCTCCACGAGATCGTCGATGGAAACCTCTATGATCATGGCCTCAACAAAGACCTGCCTGCGGCGTCTGTCCAGCTTCTTTATGACGTCGATCAGGTTGCTGTAATCGGTCCGTGACGCTATGATTACCAGCGAGTTGGTAGCCTCATCGGGTGTGATGAGGATGTCTCCCGAGGCCACAAAGGGCATGGCCTGCGCCTTTTCTCCGGCCTTCTCCTGACCGGGCTGCACGCGCTTGATGAGGTTGTCAATCACCTTTGCAAGCTCTGCCGCATTTGCGTTCTCCAGAAAATACACGTTAATGCTCCCCTGTGCCTCCGGTGAGGGGACATCGAGCATGTCTATGAGCTGCTTGATCGGCTCCCTGTCGTTTCTGGAGCCGAAGATCACAAGGGCGTTAAGCCGTTTGTCGGCGGTGACATAGACGTTGTTTCTGGCGCTGCCCTGAGGCTGTTGTCCCGCAGGTTTGGCAGCGCTTTTCTGGAGTCCCTCGTTTAGAGTCTTTGCGAGGGGTTCGGCGGCGGCGTTGCGTAAAAACACGATCTCAGGTTTTTCCATTGTCGAGGGCAGGTCTATCTTTTTCAGGATGTGGAGTATCTTTTCCATGTTGGGGCCGGAATCAATCACCAGGAGCATATTGCGCGGGCTGAACTCGCCTATGTAGCCATCCTTTGAGACAATGGGCCTCAGAAACAGGACGGCCTCATCACTTGACAGGTTCTCCAGTTGGATGAGACGTGCAACGTGGCTCTCGTTTATTATACGGCTTGGCGTGTTGGCGGTGTCTTCCCCTCCCTTAGGGGGGGGGGTGATTGTCGATAGCTCGATCCCCCTGTGTCTGGCCTCCGCCGAAGGGATGATCTTGTACGTGTTTGCCCCGGCAGGCACGACCGTGTAGCCCTTTAGCTCCAGTACCGACGTAAAGAGCCTGAAGGCATCCTCCTTGTTGAGGGGCGATGGCGCCACTATTGTGATCTTACCCTTGAGCTGATCGTCAAATATGAGGTTCTTGCTTGTCAGTTCGCTCACGAACTTGGCGATGGCCGGCAGCTCTACCCCGACAAAGTTGAACACCACCCGCTCATCTTCCTTATTCTTATCCTTCTCCGCCGCCTGCAGGGTCACACTGCACAGCATAAGGCACGTGAGGATTAACGCGGTAACTACTGGAAATTTTGTCATACCCCCCCTGCCCCCCTGAGGGGGCTGTCTTCTTATTTTATCTGATAGTTGAGGGTCACCTTCGTCCCCTGCCGCAGTATGTCCAGTTGTAAGTCGCTGACCCCTCTGAGGGCGGTAAATGCCTGCAGCCCTGTCTCAGGGTTCGTTATATCGTACTTGTTGATGCTCAACAAGACGTCTCCGTTTTTCAGTCCCAGTTGTTCATAAATACCGCCCTGCTTGATCTCCTGGAGTAGGAATCCCTCCTGTTTGCCGTTGTTGTACCGTGGCTGGAGCCGTGCCTCTGTCATCAGTGCCTTGGGGTTGTCAATGGCCTCCTGCACCTTCCGGGCACTGAGGGCATAGGTGTTTGTCGCGGTAGGTCTGATGAAGCTGTCGGCTGCTGCCACGGGCGGCGGCACCGGTGCTGTCTGCGCAACTGTTGTGGTCAAGGGTATCTCTGCCAGGGTGAGCCTTGTCCCGTCCTTAAGGATCACGCTGTCGGGGAGTACCTTATCCAGGGCAGACGTCTTAAAGACCGTGTCGCCGGCCTTAAACACCTCCTGGGCACCGTACTCGTCCTCGATCACCGCATAGCCCGTGCCCTTGTTTCCGGCAATGGTGCCGATGAGCCTGAGCTTTGTTGTGACCACCGCGTCGGCCGGCTTTTTGCTGCCGGTAAGCTGGGATAGTCCCTCCGACTTCACCCCAAAGGGGTTGTTGCTGACCACCGTTGAGTAGTCCATAAGGGACTTTGGTGTTTGCAGCGGCTTGTCCGCTGTCGGGGGTCTCTTGACGGTCATATCCCTCAGGCGGAATGAGATGATGTCCCGCACAACGTACAGGGAGAGCAGTATCAATGCGGCAAACAGCATCACCCCCGCAAGGAAAATAGCCCGCTCTCTGGTTAGAATGTCTCGTATCCTCTGCATATCGTCGGTACTGTCATTGTAGCACAAATGAACCGTTATGTGGCAGAAGAATTTTCCCATACCGGGCAAAAATTTCACACACCTGACTGCGTTCCAATGTGTCACAGCCGTGCATTTGCCGTGTAATATTATGGATATATCCCCCTGGCACGGTAACTGCAACATGAAAAGCGGTCTAAATAAAATTAAACTAATTTTTTACGGAGGTACACGGATGAAGACAACGAGGTTATTAACGGGAGTTTTGATGGTTTCGGTACTGGCGGTGGTATTGGTGTCGCTATTTAAGGGGATGGGGGCAGGGATGCTGCTTAACGTTGACGCGTTTGTGATCGTCATTGGTGGTACGTTTGTGGGTGCCCTGATAGGGTTTCCGATGCGTAGGATCAAGGCCACGGCGGTTGACGTTGTCAGCTCGTTCAGGGACAAGGGTGACAAGGACTACATCGTAAGGGATATCCAGGAATGTGCATTTATTAATCGCAATGACGGCTTACGTGCCCTTGAGGACAAGCTCTCCGAGATCAAGGATGATTTCCTGCGGTTTGGTATCAACCTGGTAGTAAACAGCTACAGCGACAACGCAATCAGGGATATCATGGAGAGGGAGATGAACAACAAACTCGTCAACCTCAACTTCAGTCAGAATGTGTTAAAGACCGTGGCGCGTCTGACGCCGTCCCTGGGTCTTGCCGGTACGGTGGTGAGCCTTATAAAGATGTTTAAGAGCCTGGATTCGGTTGAGACCCTGGCCCCGATGATGGCCGTTGCGTTGATGTCTACGTTCTATGGCGTAATAGCCTCAAACCTCATAGCAATACCGCTATGCGCAAAACTCAAGGAGCGTGCGTTGATGTTGGAAGCCCACATGGCCTTAGTTATTACCGGTACCATGTGTGTAAGCGACCTGGAACACCCCACAAAGATTGAAGAGAAGCTAAGTCAATACAACGACGTGGAAGAGACCGTTGGGTTTAAGGGTCAATTAAGGACAATGCCGGCAAGTGGTCTCTTACGTTAAGAGACACACTGGTACATTTAAAAGGATTGGTTGACCATGAAAAGCAAAGGCAACAACAAGACTGATAACACAAGAAATTTAATGAACGTGTACTACGCGCGGCTATTGGAGAGGTCAGGTTCCTCTTCGGAGGATAATCTGTGGCTCTTTACTATGACGGATGTCATGTCGTTACTGCTGGTGTGTTTTGTGATGTTCTTTATAATAACGAACAAGAACAAGGTGACCGCTCAAGAGTCCAAGGCGCATAAGGCCGTTGTGATCGAGACCAAGCAGGAGGCCCTACAGAGGGATATCCGTCTTGAAGTGGCTTCGCCTATAACAGATGAGCTGACGGTAGCGCTGAAAAAGGACATGCCCGTTACAACAACGGAAGTAGCGATAACCGGTGAGATAGCCTCGCTCATAAGGGAGCTTAACCTTCAGGATGACGTTAGCGTTGTTGCCATGAACAAGGACATCGTTGTAACGATGAGGGAAAATGTCAGCTTTACTCCCGGCACGGCCAAGGTACTTGGCACCTCAATCCCGGTACTTGACAGCATAGCCGAAATAATCAAGAGGCATCCCGGTTTCATGGTCGAGATTGACGGACACACCGATAACGTGCCGATCAAGACCACCCTGTACCCCTCAAACTGGGAACTCTCCGCGGCAAGGGCAACCAGTGTGTTGAGGTACTTTATAACCAAACACGGCATAGAACCAGCCAGACTCTATGTAAAGGGCAATGCCGATAGTCGTCCCCTGGTCCCAAATGACACGCTGGAACAAAGGGCACAAAACAGAAGGGTAGAGATCAGACTCAAAGAGATTTCATCTTAAGACGACCAAAGATAAGCAGAAGAGTATACTGATCGGATTCGAGTTTTTTCGGGTATCAAAATTGTCTGCATACAAGAAA
>JADGAE010000067.1 GCA_015232165.1 Nitrospirota bacterium | reverse complement strand
CGGCAACCAGGATGGCATCGCTAAAGCCCACCTTGGGGGTATCAACGTGCCTTACTCTTTTATCCCTGTCCTTTATCCTGAACATCTCACGAACCGGTTCCGGTGGATTGAGATAGAAAAGAAACACAACGGTCAGCAATATCCCGACGGCTATGTACTTGACTGCTCTAAGAAAGCCCTTCATCGTATCCTCGTATCTTCTTTATATTTCATGGTAACTATGTTTTTACGCATACTGGATTCCTGGTCAAGCCAGGAATGACACAATTGGAAAGCGGCTATTACTGTCATTCCCGCGAAAGCGGGAATCCATGCCTTTAAGACATATTGCCTTGACATCATCCGTGTCTTCATGCCTAGCTTACGTCCAGCAGACAGTCCAGCTTCTCCAGCGTCTTATCCTTGATCTTGTCGATCAGATCGGGATTACTCCTGTATAGTATCTCATAGGTCAATGCGCTCACAAATACGCCCAAAAATACACCTATCATTATCTTTGACATAATTAATATCCCTCGTTATGTGTCTGATCGTCCTTGCCGTGGCCTTCGCTTGCGGCGTCTGTTGCCTCAACCGGTTCGTTAACGACTTCCCCGGATACTGCCTCAACAGGTTCGCTGCCGACATCCTCGGCTGCCACTGCCTCAACCGGCTCGCTGCCGACATCCCCGGCTGCCACTGCCTCAACCGGCTCGCTAACGGCTTCCCCGGTCGCTGTCTCAACAGGTTCGCTGCTGACTTCCTCGGCTGCCGCTTCAATCGGTTCGCTGCCGGCTTCCCCGGCAACCACCGTCTCGACTGGTTCACTGACGACCTCAACTGCGGGGGTAATGTCAACGGCACCCTCCAACCCGGTCGTTGTAGGTACGCATGAGGCTGCCCCTGTTGGGTAGAGTCGCTCGGTTCTCTCTTTTAAGAGCGTCTCCGCCTTGCCTTCAACCGCGTCGAATTCCTCAAGCAGACTTGAAAGGGTCTCGTCTCTGGCTATAAACGCACCGCCGTCAATACCCCTACACTCTGTAAGTCTTTTTCCGATCCTCTTCAGGAGGTCTTTCTTCCTGCCACGCAGGTCGCGTATGTCATATGTAAGCACAACACCCTTGGCAGAGGCCTTTGCTGCATCGCTTACCTTATCTATCATATCAACCACGTAATCGCCCATGTGCGACATCATATACCTAAAACCTTTCTCCATCTTAACCTCCTACATATATACATTATTAATGCTTTTTCAAGCTCAATTTTCTCTTGAGGAGTTTATCTCTGACAATATTAAAACTTAATATCGACAGTGCTGTCAACAAAACTCCTACAAAAATACTGACAATAATGATCAGACTCAGGCTGAAGTGAAACGGATTACCCACGAAAAACTTCACCGGCACCGGCGCATAGTTCTGGTCCAGAAAGACCGACACCAGAAAAAGAATCATACCTATTAACAGTAACTTTTTAAGCAAACCCGTCTACTCCTTATCTCTTACAAAATCTCTTACAAATCTCTCTTTGGCAAATATATCTCTGACGTCAATCTCAAGGCCGTCAATCACCACGGAGTTGATGACACCTTCCTCAGCCGCCGCACAGTGCCGGACATACCTGCCGTTGACTATGACAAACACCTCGATGGCCTTGTGCTCAGGCTGGACGAGCCAGAATTCCGAGACACCATAGTCCTCATATATCTTACGTTTTTTGATTGCATCGTACCTGTAACTCCCCGTGGACACGACCTCACACACCATATCCGGTACGCCGCGTATCCAGTCCTGGGCTATAGACATCCGTTCATTGCGTATAAATATCAGATCGGGTTGCAACCTCTGCCGACCTTCCTCCAGGATCACATCCAGGGGAGATAAAAACATCTCACCTACCTTGTTGTATTGCAGATGGATGATAATCTTTGCTGCAATTTTTATCAGTACGTCCTGATGTTCAAAAAGCGGACTATACGCCACGATCTCCTCGCCGTCTATGATTTCGGTCAGATCGAAATCGCCACACAGTGTGTTTAACGGTCCGCCATCTGCCCACGGGTCTTCTGTTGCCAACAGGCCTTCTGTTGCCGGCCGACCTTCTGTTGCCGGCCGACCCTGTATGTCTGACAGTGTCTTTTCCACCAATTATCTCTTGCTTACCTCGTCCCAGTATTCATCGGGCATGTCCTTGCACAGCATCATTGCCCCGTTGGCCCCTGCAAAGAGGGGTTCCTCTATCTTTATCACCCTTCCGTAACCGAGGGTCTCTATCATGTAGTCCTCGATCTCCTTGCGCAGACCTATTATCTGACTGCCGCCACCGGCAAGGACTACGTTTTGCTTGAGATTGTTCTGGAACTCCGGGTCATATTCGGCTATAAGGGTCCGTATCCCTTCCACTATATCGGGCACTATCGTCCTGCAGGCCTGGCGCAGCTCATCGGTGATGTCGCGCTTTTCCGGCTTGCCTTTGACCGGCACCTCTATAAATACCCTCTCACCCTGAGAGGAGATAAATGCGTTTTCTTCCTTGAACCTCTTGACCATGTTAATGGTCAGATTGACGTCCTTGTACTTCTTTGTAATGAGGTCATAAAAGACCTGGTCTACGTAGTCCCCGGCCTTGAAGGTGGTTATCTGGTCCTCATCGGCAGGGATGGTGCCGTGCATCCTGCACAGGTCAACCGTGCCGGCACCTATATCGATTATCAGCGCGTTTGAGAGAAGATTTAACCCATATGCCACGGTAAACGGCTCCGACGATATCATCACACCATCGAGGATGCCCCGTGCCACATCCAGGAGGGCCTTCCTGTTTTTCCTGCTTGCCAGGGCCGGCGCCCCGATGACACCACGCACGATGTAGTCAACCCCTCTCTCCTGATCGCCTTCTTTGGCCAGGTCAACGAGGTGCTGAAGCAGCGCCTTGGCGACATAGAGTGCGTTCTTGTACTCCTTTGATTCCGCGTTTGTATCGGCATACTTGATCATGCCCTTATCGAAGGGTCTGAAGAGGTTTAACGCCATCCGGTGTTTAATGGCCTCGTCGCCAAAGATGACGTCCCGGCCAAACATCTTCCGTGATACCGCATCCTTTGGAAACCCCACGTAACTTGGCACAAACGTCCGCACCCCGTTATCACACGCTATAACGCTCCTTGAGGTCCCAAGGTCTATTCCAATATTAAGCAGCTTCGTTCTTGCCATTATCCTTTATTCTCCGTTAGCTATAAGATTGACACAACTTGCTTGATAGTATGGCAAGTTTATGCCTCTGATAGCATAACAAAATTATGCCTCTTCCCTCAACATAATATTATCCTGAAGGACTCCTCTCAGGAGTGCCTTTTTATATTCGTCAACCTCTTTCTTGATAACCGTAATGTCGTCTGCCACCACAACGCCGTGTCTTTCTATATTGGCAAGGCGCTCCTCAATCCTTTGCATCCTCTGCTCAATGGCCTTCAATCTCTCATCCAGCTCTGCGTTTTTGCACTTAAAGAGCGGCCCGATTTTCTTAAACCACTGATCGACATAATTCACGGGCGCAATAACATACTTAACCGACTGGGCAATCGGAGTGGCAACGTAATCCCACGACCGGACAACAGGGTCGGCAACGTACTTAAACGACTTGACAACCGGCTCGGCAACGTACTTAACCGACCCGTCGGCAACATAATCCCACGAGGGGCCTGCCAAGTCCACGCCGCGCTTCAAATAACTGTACGACACCAGGCCGCTGTACTCAACCGACGCCACCGAATAAAGCCACGTCTCGTTCAATACGTTAATCCCGGATGACATAATATCCTTAGGGGTCATTTCCTATACCTCCAAAAATTATCTATCGCTACGTTTCGGTACATAATATTTACCTTCGTTCTTACACAATACTACAATCTATATAGAACATATTGCAGTCTATGTAGGAATTATAAACATAGAGTAATTTCAATGTCAATAGATATTTTTTTGCGTAAAAAAATATCTTGCAAAAACCTCGAGCTTTAATTTATAATAGAGCCTGTTAGTAATGCTTTAGTAATGCTTTAGTAATGCTTTAGTAATGCTTTAGTAATGCTTTTTGCATGGCATGAGCCATGACACGGAGAATTAAGAAAATTTAGGAGGCTACTATGGCGGATGAGTTCAGCAAGTTTCAGGATGAACTTAAGATGTTGAGAGATCGTATAAAGGAGATGGAGGCAGGCAAGCAGGCAGCACCTGTCCGGGAGGAAAGACCCGTGACGGCACAGGCACCTGCCTATGTGTCCGCAGAGGAGCCGCCAATGGCCCCGCCTCAACAAAGGGAAGCAACGCCCGAAAGGCCGGTAACTCCCGAAAGGCCGGCAACGTCCGAAAGAGTACCAGTGCACGAGACCTCAAGGCCGGCTTCAACCGATGCGGAGAGTCCCAGGGGGCCGGTGGGGCTTGACCTTGGCACCAGTAACATCGTCATGGCGCAGAACAGGGGGACCGACCTCTACATTGCCAAGCAGTTAAACGCGTTTTTCCCTGTCATACAATCGAAGTTTACCAAAAAGATATTGACACAGAACAATGTGCTGTTTGTTGAAAAGAACAAGCTCTACTATGTCATTGGATACTCGGCGGAGAGCTTTGCGAACATGTTTAACGAAAACACCCGCAGGCCGATGGAGAAGGGTCTCCTAAGCTCAAGGGAAGATGACGGCATAACGATCATCCAGGCGATAATAGCCACGATAGTCAAGAGACCAAAGAACTTTGGTGAATATATATGTTTCAGCATCCCCGGGGTTCCCGTGGACAACCCGGCGTTTGTGGCCGGCTATGAGTCGATCATCAAGATGTACCTTGGCGGTCTTGGTTATACGCCTATCTCCATCAACGAGGCGCTGGCCATTGTCATGGAGGAGCTGGGGGATGATAATTTTACGGGTATTGGGATAAGCATGGGCGGGGGCATGTGCAATGTGTGTCTGTCATACCTGTCCGTGCCGGTAATCACATTCAGCATACAGAAGGGTGGCGACTACGTAGATGCGATGGTCAGCCGCGAGATAGACGAACCGGCAACCAAGGTAAAGGTGACCAAGGAGGAGGCCCTTGACCTCTCGGTACTTCCCAGGAACAGGATGGAAACGCTGCTGCACGTCTACTACATGGACCTCATCAACACGCTGGTTGAAAACCTCAAGCACGTGATCTCTTCCTCCGAGAACATCCCCAAGATATCAGCCCCCATCCCCATAGTCCTAAGTGGCGGCACTGCCATGCCCAAGGGATTCAAGGATAGATTCGACGAAAGCCTCAGGAGGATCAACATGCCCATAGATATCTCCGAGGTAAGGATAGCCAAAGACCCCCTCAATACCACCGCAAAAGGCGCCCTGAAGATGGCCATGACCGTGGAGGGATAAGAAAGAGAAAATAGAAAAGGGAAAAAAGAAGGGGGCGGCTCCGCCCGCACGGCGGGTGTTGCCGCACCCCCTCCTCAGACCTCCCCCGCAAGGGGGTCGGCCCCCCACTGAGCCGGGGGTCGCTGACCCCTTGACCCCATTTATCCACAGTGTTATGTTTACCTTGACATTGTCACATTTAAGTAAAAACAAGGGATATCCTCTATTGACAGTATACTCAATGATTGTTTATTATAACATCTTATAGTACTGTCAAGCTATGTATAGTTCAGTACAAAATAAGATATCTTAATATTGAAAAAGAGACAGGATAAAAAAGCTGCCTTGAAACGGCATCCACTTGCTGAAGTGTTTGGCTTTCCTATAACAAATCAATCCGATGAGGCTCAACGACATAGAAGTGGTACGTTATGTCCTTTTCATAATAGGGTTCCTTCATGCACTAAAGACAAGGTAAATGATCCCCTTGGTGTTTGTTCCATTTTTGACGATGATGGCCTTGCTATAACCTGTCCTGTTAGGTTTACCGAAAAAAATCTGATTGTAAGCGATGCTGCTAATTTCTTTTTTACTCCAGAATCTTCATGGACATTCCTGGCAGAAGTGAAGTTAAACGATAAGCATGGAAAATCTGCAGGCAACATTGATCTTGTTCTGGTTTCATACGACAAAAAAACAGGAAAGGTAACCGACTTTGGTGCCCTTGAAATTCAAGGTGTCTATATTTCTGGAAATGTGATAAAGCCATTTGTCAAATATATGCAGGAATACAAAACGATAACAACCTTCGATTGGACTCATGCTAAAGACTATCCAGGGGCAGATTATCTTTCCTCTTCAAGAAAAAGACTTGTACCTCAGTTGATCTATAAAGGTGGTATACTTAATACATGGAATAAAAAAACAGCAGTTGTACTTCATGATGCTTTTTTTGAAACTCTGCCTGAACTTCCCGAAGTTGATAAAGAACACGCCGATGTTGCATGGTGCATATATACGCTGAAAGAAGACACAGAAAGTAATTGTTTTCATTTGACTAAAAAAAAGACTGTATATACAAAGTTTAGACAGGCACTTGACAAGATTGCAAATGCAGCCCCTGGAAATATTGACGACTTTATGAAAACATTACAAAAGAAACTTAACGAAAAGATAAATAGCCAAAAGGCATCTGATGCCTCATTAATTGAAGAACTTTTTGAAGATTAACTATGCTATTTGATTTAATACCTTCACCCCATCCCGATAGGGTTATTAATGTTGCTCAAGTCAAACAGTTAAGCCCTTTTAGGTATCCAGGTGGAAAGACATGGCTTGTGCCATGGGTAAAAAAATGGCTTTTACATCTGCAACAATTTGATGCTGTCTTTATTGAACCCTTTGCCGGTGGTGGTATAACAAGTCTTACTGTTGCCCATAATAGACTAGCGTCAAGATGCCTTATGGTTGAGAAAGATGAGGATATAGCAGCCGTATGGCAAACGATTGTTTATGGAAATTGGCAGTATCTTATAGACAGGATTCTAAACTTCAATCTTAGTTATGAAAATGCAAAACAGATTATAGACGCAAAACCACAGACAACTGAAGAAAAAGCCTTTCAAACAATTCTAAAAAACAGGATTTATCATGGCGGAATACTCGCCGCTGGTTCCGGCATGCTAAAGAATGGTGAGAATAGCAAAGGGATACATTCAAGATGGTACCCTGAAACAATAACAAAAAGGATAAAGGCTATATCGTTGATTAAAAGTTATCTTGAGTTTATTAATGGTGATGGATTTGAAATAATAACCGAACATTTGAATAACCCAAATGCAATATTTTTTATTGATCCACCTTATACAGCATCAAAGAAAAAAGCAGGAACGAGATTATACAGGTATCATAAGATTGACCATGAAAAACTGTTTTCCTTGATGTCTGGTGTTCGAGGAAACTTCATGATGACTTATGATGACTCACCAGAAATACTGGATTATTGTCAACAACATAACCTCCAGTTTGTAAGAGTTCCAATGACAGGAACACATCACAGAAAGCTTTTTGAACTTCTAATTTGTAACGATATAATATGGTCTTCAATTTTATAGTTCCAGGTCGGTTAATGCGAATTACGCCGGTGTAGGGATCCGCTCGATTAGGGATTTAATGATCTCCTTTCTGGTCTGGGAGTCAAACTCCTCTTTAAACAGGACCCTGTGCACAATCGTGTACTGTGAAAGGTCCTTTACGTCCTCGGGGATGACAAAGTCGCGACCACTGATAAAGGCTGAGGCCCTGGCCGTGGCCGTTATGGCCAACGCCCCGCGTGTGGAGATGCCGGAGGACAGGTACTTGTGGTTTCGTGAGGCCTCCACTATGTCTATGATGTAGGACAGTATCTTGTCCGAAACGTGGACGTTGTCGCGGATGTCTTGCTGTAGCTGTAGCGTATGTGCCTTGTCTATAATCGGATTGAGGCTGTAGAGTTCCTGGCGTTTGCTACCCCCGCGCAGGATGTCCATCTCCGACTCCCTGTCGGGATAACCTATGCTTATCTTAAGCATAAACCTGTCCATCTGGGACTCTGGCAACGGAAAGGTGCCATACTGCTCCAGGGGATTCTGCGTGGCAAGGACAAAGAATGGCCGTGAGAGCTGATACGTCTTTTCCTCTATCGTGACCTGCTTCTCCCCCATGGCCTCCAACAACGCACTCTGCGTCTTGGGCGTGGCTCGGTTGATCTCGTCAACCAGTACGATGTTGTTAAAGATCGGCCCGTGGTGAAACTCAAACTCGCCCTTGCTCTTATTGTAGATGGACAGGCCCGTTATATCCGAAGGCAGGAGATCGCTGGTGCACTGCACGCGCCCAAAGCCCAATCCCAGAGACTTGGCAATACCAATTGCCATCGTGGTCTTCCCCAGGCCCGGCAGGTCCTCTATCAACAGATGCCCGCGAGAGAAAAAGGCTATCAGCGACAACCGCAAAGCCTTTTCCTTACCCTGTAAGTAGACCAGTAACGACCGTATGAGGTGATTTATCTGTCCGTTGTCTAACTCCACAGACCTCCCGCAATTATGGTTATACTGATCGGATTCGAATTTTTTCGGGTATCAAAATTGCTTGCATACAAGAAAGAAAGGGGCGGCTCCGCC
>JADGAE010000066.1 GCA_015232165.1 Nitrospirota bacterium | reverse complement strand
GTTCTGAAGGGGGCGCGGTAACGTCGCTGTGCGAGCGGAACCGCCCCTTTCTTTCTTTACGGCCAAATGCGATTGCCCCAGCTCGTCCTCTTTTCTCTATCCCCGGAATTAAGTTAAGATATGTGACTGGTGGAACTTTTCATAGAAGCGACAGTCTAAATGAGTAACGACAATGTTAGCCGTATGCAGGGTGCCGAGGCTGATGAGGTCCTCATTAGTGCCTTCAGGGCGGGACGGGTGGATGCCTTTGACGGCCTGGTGCTTAAATACAAGGACAGGGTGTTTAACATGTGCTACCGAATGATGGGTGATTACGACGAGGCCAACGACTGTGCACAGGAGGCATTTATAAAGGCCTACCGTGCGATGGGTGGTTTTAGGGGCGAGTCGTCTTTCTCCACCTGGCTGTACCGGATAGCCGTCAACACGTGCAAGAGCAGACTCACCTCGCTAAAGTACCTCTTCTTTAAGCGGATGCTCTCAACCAACACCGAAACTGATGACGGCCTTACACCTGGTGATATCTCCGATGAACGATTTTCGCCGGAACACCCACTACGCAAACGACAACAGGACGAGGTCATCCAACGTGCAATCAGGTCTCTGCCGTTGCGGCAGCGAACCGTCGTGGTACTGCGCGACATCGAGGGGCTGTCCTATGACGAAATAGCCTCCGTCACCGGACTCAAGGCCGGCACGATTAAGTCCAACATAGCGCGCGGCAGACAGACCCTCAGGGACAAACTAAAGGGGACACTATGAAGCAGTGCCACACGGTCAGGAAACTCCTGTCGGCATATATGGATGGCGGCATTGAGGGTGCGTCCAGGGATCATATGGAAGAACACCTGAGCCAATGCAGCGAATGTGCCCAACAACTGCAACAACTGCGCGCCCTCAGTCAGCGCCTGTCTTGCATGAGCCAGGTCAGGGCACCGGATGACTTTCTTGGCAGTCTGAGGCAGCGTATGGAACAGCCGCAACGGCATGGCATGAAGATGCCGGTGAAGATACCCCTTGGCTTTGCGGCCCTTGCGATGCTGGTGGTCATAGCGTTTAGTGTCTTGCACAGGGAGCCTCAGATGCAGCACATCCTCGATGACGTCAAGCTGCCCCCCCCCGGTTTAGAGAGCAAGGCATATGTTAAGACAGAGGACAAGACAGAAAGTCATTCAGAGGGTAAGGCAGAGGGCAATCTCAAATCAGGTGTGGCTGAGGAAACATCCCGCGATGCCCTGACAAAGACCGAATCCCAACCACCGGCACCAACCAGGCTCGCTAAAGAGCGCCGTGCCGATATGTCTGCACCTGCCACTTCGGATAAACCCATGTCACCTCCGGCTCCTCCGGTGACTACTGCCGAGGCTCCGGCAGGTGTGGCATTACCACGTGCAGTTCCGGCTCCGGCTCCAACTGTTGTGACTCCAACTATTGTTCCGTCAGCAGATGCTCCGACTATGGCTCCACTGGAGGCAGAGGCACCGGCAACCCTCCAAAAGGCAACTGTCCCGGCTAGGTTGGAGACCTCCACGGCACCACCACCGCCCGCACTAAAGCCCAATGGACAAGGGGTGGCCATAGGGAGTTTCAATACCAACTCCACCGGAGAATCCTCCGACGAGAAAATAAAACAACAGCAGCGTATAACCCTGATCGTCTCTGTCGAGTCAGACGATTCTGATCAAGACAGTTTTAAGGACTCCAAGAAATCCAGGGCAGTCAGAGACTCCGGTGACTTAAAAGAAGAGGTGTCAAAGTCACACCGGGAGTCAAAAAAAGCCGTGACACCAGTCTTTGACCGTGTTGTGGCACTGATAAGAGACAACGGTGGTCGGGTCGTTTCGGACAATGCTGCACGACAACGTCAATACATCGAGGCCGAGCTCCCGGAGGAGGGCTATGACACACTGTTATCGGAGCTACGTCGGACAGGCAGCGTACAGGTGCTCAATGCCTCCGGCAAGCAGGAGACGCCGCCACCAAGAAACAGCAAACAACCGCCCGAGTCGGTGCTTTTGCAGATAAGATTCCAATAATCACAGGATTGTACGTGTTTTCTGTGGTAACATGCGGACTTTTAGGGGCAAATAGAAATTTGCTACAAATTTTTATCTCCGGTATGCTACTATACTAGCATCATGAAAGGTACGACAATAGGAATATGGCAATAGAGATAAAAGGCATAACGATACCGGCGTTGCTGATAAACCTGGACTCATTGATGTCGATAGAGGACAACCTTGAGGATATCAAGAACAGGATGTCATCGTCGTTTTTTAGCAACTCCAAGGTGGTGATAAACACCAACGGACTGGACCTCACCGAAGGTGACAGGGGCAGGTTGAACGAACTGTTGATGGAACATGGCGCACTTATAGTGGACTTTAAGACAAATTTTAACCTCGAAGGCAGGGAAAAGAAAAAGGTCATCGACTCCTCTGATGAGAAAAGGACACTGATGACGTTAAGCAAGACGATTCGTGGTGGGCAGCGTGTCACATACGATGGAGATCTGATGATAATAGGCAATGTAAACCCCGGTGCATATGTCATTGCCACCGGCAACATCATAGTGCTGGGAGTGCTCAAGGGGGTAGCACATGCGGGTGCCGGCGGGGATGAGGAGGCCGTAGTGATAGCGCTGAATCTAAAACCTCAACAACTGAAGATAGCAAACATTGTGACAAGACCTCCGGATGACGATGTACAGACCCTGTATCCCGAGCGGGCATTCGTTAAAGACAAGACCATTCAGATAGAAAAAATCTAAGACTAAAGGAGATAAATTATGACAAAGGTTATCGTAATAACCTCCGGCAAGGGTGGGGTTGGAAAGACAACGATAACTGCGAATTTGGGGACTGCCCTGGCCATGTCCGGCAAGAGGGTGTTGACTATTGACGCCGACATTGGTCTGAGAAACCTCGACATGATCCTGGGTCTTGAGCAGCGTATCGTTTACGACGTAGTGGATGTCGTAGAGAACGTGGTTAAGGCAGAAAAGGCATTTGTCAAGGACAAGAGGGGGTTTCCGCTGTGGTTGTTACCGGCATCGCAGACCAAGAACAAAGAGGCCGTAATGCCTGAACAGCTCCGTGAGATCATAGATGGCGTCAAGGAGAACTTTGATTACATTCTGATTGACTCCCCGGCGGGCATAGAGAGCGGTTTTAAGACTGCGGCCATACCTGCAGATGACGCCATCGTTGTCGTAAACCCGGAGGTGTCATCCGTAAGAGACGCAGACCGGATTATAGGACTACTTGAGTCTATGGAGAAGAAAAGCATCAGGATGCTCATCAACAGGATAAAGATACACCAGGTCAGAAAGGGAGAGATGCTGTCGGTTGAGGACATTGAGGAAATCCTGCATATAAAAAAGATTGGTATTATCCCTGATGATGAAAAGATCGTCGATTATACGAACAAGGGTGAGCCAATCGTGCTTACAAAAAACAACGCCGTGGCAAAGGCGTTTATAAATGTCGCCGACAGGCTTGAGGGTAAGGATATACCATTTAACGAGCTTAACGGTTCCAAGGGTTTGATAGGTTGGTTTAAAAGGAGGTAGGTGATGTCGTTATTGGGTTATTTTAGAAAGGGCTGTTCTTCGGATACGGCCAAGGAAAGGCTCACGATGGTGCTCTCTTACGAACGGCAGGGGTTACCACCTAATTTCCCGGAACTTTTACAACGAGATATAGCATCAATATTTGCAAAGTATCAACAGTTTGATGTAAAAAGCATAGAGGTACTGATACGAAAGGTAAACAACTCTGACGAGGTGATGATCAGCATCCCTCTTAGCAAGAGAAGCAAGGAACTACAAAGGGTATAAGGGTCGGATTGACCTCCACCCCCCCTGCATAAACAATAGATTGACATAGGAGTTATATGATTGAACCACTTACGTTTACCAGGAATAAGGTTATTTTTGACTACACCTCCGTCTTTTGCAAGACGCATGACGAACTGCTTCAAAGCGAGTTGTTTGATGAGGTATTAAGGCGCTTTATCGACAGACTGGAGCAAAAAGACAGTCCCGTGTTTGCGTTTTTTAAGCAGAACGTATCCTTCACTAAAAACGAAGAGCTAGTCGATTTCCTGATAAACCTGTTCCGACTTCTGGTCAGCCATAAGATAAATGAAATCGTTAGGTTCAAGGCTGAATATAATAATGTCCTCTCCGACACTGAGTACATGCTTGAGCTGATCGAGGAGATGTATAACTATTGGCGTCGGTTTGAGAGATTCATGTATATGGAGGCACCCAAGCGTTCTCAGTACACCAAACAGGGCATACATCACGAGCAGTTCATACAGTCAAACGTTGACCTGAAAAAGATGGTAATCGGCGTATACAGGCAGATCAGAGAGAACCTGACGGGCAAAAATCCCCGAACGTACCGTCAATTGCCGGCCGGAGTAAACATGGGGATGCTCCTTGAGGGTATCGACTGGGATTACCCCGATTACTTGTCACCAATAAAGAACATCCCATTTATAAGATTGACCCTTATGGAGGCCCCGCTTATACTCTATCCAACGACAACCAAGCGCAAGGGTGCCTTTCAAGAGATACAACAGTTATACGACGAAATGCTTCATATCCAGACCGAACGATTCATCGCCTTTCCTGCCAAGGTTGGTGAACTGGTGGCCTTTATATATTTTCATTACGACTTTATATCCCTGGGGCTATCGCTCTGCAATCTCTTTGAGATCGCAGAGTATGAGGAGATGGATGGCAAGAGACCTGATATCGTGTTGTTGTTTGGTGTTGATGACATGAAGTATCCATCCAACACGGTCTACATGGATGATGAGAAGAACTCACTGATGGTGGGTTTTGCGCGCCACACCGAAGAGCTGGACTACTTTGGATATTTTAAGAAGTTTGTACTGACTATGCACAACCTCGTAATGATGAAGAGGCACAGGCTGCCCATTCATGGCGCGATGTTTCACCTGGCACTCAAAAGCGGCGCTACCGCCTCCGTGGTGATAGTGGGAGACAGTGGTGCCGGCAAGTCAGAGACCCTTGAGGCCTTCAGGGCGCACTGCGACGACTTTGTCAACGGGATAAAGATCATCTTTGACGATATGGGTTGCCTGGGACTCAACGACCGGGGCGATGTGGTTGGCTATGGCACGGAGATCGGGGCCTTTGTGAGACTCGATGACCTGCAACCAGGATATGCCTATGAGGAGATAGACCGGAGCATCTTTATGAATCCGGATAAGACAAACGCAAGACTCATTATCCCCGTAACCACCTATCAGAACATCGTCAAGGGGTTCAAGGTTGACATGGTGTTGTATGCAAACAACTACGAAAATGTGACGGAAGAAAACAAGATTATAGAGTTCTTTGATAAGCCGGATGAAGCCATCTGTATCTTTAGAAGCGGTCATCGTCTGGCAAAGGGCACCACCGATGAAAAGGGGATCGTCCGCACCTACTTTGCCAATCCCTTTGGCCCGCCACAGCGCAAAAACGACCACGAAAAACTCGCCGCTCTCTACTTCAACAAATTCTTTGAACTGGGCCTGAAAGTCGGCCAGATAAGGACAAGGCTCGGTATCGAGGGCTTTGAGCAAGAAGGCCCAAAGGCAGCAGCCCTGGCGCTCATCGATGTCATCAAGAATTAAACATTGGGGGACTTCTTAGTGCCAGGGGTGGCTCACCCCTATATAGCGCGTTTCGATTTGGTTAAATACAAAGTACATGGCATTTTTAGTGGGGTCAAGGGGACTGGTCCCCTTGTAGGGGAGGTCAAGGAGGGGGTGCGGCAACACCCGTTGTGCTGGCGGAGTCGCCCTCTTTCCTTCTTGGCTTAAAGTATAGTTAGCATGAAATATAAAGAGGAACCAGGGAATGGCTATGTTTTTTTACTATCGAGGTATAGACTGCCTGTGTAACCTGTGATGGCTCGATGCCAAAGGTGGACATTAGCACCTCTCTGCACAGACTATATGCAGAGACAGCCTCCGTATACCGCCCTGTTTTTTGATAGCACCTCATGAGCCTTTGATGGAATACCTCATGTGAAATGTATATTGATAAGACATACTTATAACACTCTATGGCGCTTTCCCACCTCTCTGATCTTTCAAGGCAATCTCCAACCTGCAGAGAACTATTAATGAATCTGCACTTTAATCTTTCCCTTGTATGGATTAACATGATTTCACTGTGTGCATCCGGCAGGAAATCTCCATTATATAGAGAAGCCAGCTTTAAAAACAGACTCATCATGTCTTCAGCATCGGTTTTACAGTCATCTTTGGCGCTGCGTGAATTGATGTGAGCAATCTTGTCGACAATGGCATCAAATGCCCATATGTCAACCCAGCACAGTCTCGGGTTAAGTCCCAAACCGCCATCCGTACGCACTATAAGATCATTTCCACCCAATGATTTACGTAAACGATGCAGAGTGGTGTTGAGTGTCATGTTTGCCAGGTCGCCGTCTGAGTCGGGCCATATATGATCGGCAATTCGCATAGGGTCAACATTCCTTCCGCCAAGTGATATCATTGCCTTTAACAACTGTAACGGTATCTTCCGGGTTTTAGCAGAAGAAATTAAAGCCTTGCAACCATTAAGCACCTCAAACCGCCCAAGGGTATATATCTTTATAGACCACGGCCAGTTTTCCGTCGTATGGTCCTCCGTTGTGATATTATGCAGGGTTATTAATTCCTTTGCATAGTCCGTTTGAATTCCCCTCTCAAGCGCCGCTTTACATACCAGGGCCACAACCTTCTGCAAGGGCAGGAATGTCCTCATCCCCGAGGTCTTTACAAACTGCATGCAAGTGTTGAACATATACTCAAACTGTTTTCTATCATTATTTTTCAGGGCGATAAGACCTTTTATCTCAGCGGCGAGATAAACAAACAGTTCGCTCCTTGTAATACCCCCAAGGTCCTCAATATCCCTTACGTGCTGCATGGCTTCATTATACCGCCCGGCCTCAACCAATACATAGGCAAGAAAATACTTGCTAATTCCCAACATAGACGGACATCCTGATTGTTGCACCATTGTCAGGTTCCTCTGCGCATATTCAATCGCAGATGGGAATACACCCATGGAGACCTCAAGCAATGATGTCAATTGATAATGGAAGGATGAATAGCATTGGTGAATCTCCATATTAAGACGGGATTTTTTCAGACACTCCTCCGCTATATTATCGTTGCCGACGGCAAGGGAGATATAAGCAACCGTCCCTAAAAGTGCATCATCCATGAAGTGTATGCCTGTTTGTTGCGCGATCATTAGGCCTTCTTCAACCGTCTTGTCAACCTCTTTGGGTGAGAGTTTGTAGTATAACAACATGGCTTCAGCCCTCAGATACATCAACCTCAGCATCGGAGAGACCTTTAACTCCCTCACCGGAGGCGACAATATATCCACGATAACGCCGGCCTTAAAGACGGCGCCGGAGTACAGGTAATACATGATAATGTTATGGCCTGCAAAAATGCGGTTTCTTATGTCCCCGGAACTCATAACAATCTTTTCGGCCTCCGCCAACCAATATCCCATATCTCCATGGCCCGGCTGACGAAAGACAAGCGCTGCCACGATGCTTGACACCACCTCTTCCCTGACCTTGTCGGACCTGCTGTCCCTGTACACCTCGACCAATGACGTCTCAAACTCTGTAATCCAGTAGTCAAGAGGGTGAAAATCACTCCATTGAATAATAAAGGTCTTTATTATGCCGCACAATGCCAACAACTGACCTTCCGGATAATATAGTCTTTTGAACAAGACATATGCGTTTTCCAGTATCCTGCGGGAATCACCGGGATTTAAATACATCTTGTTGACGCCATACCAAAACAACACCCACGGATGCCCTTGCATATAGTCATCCGGTATAACGGCAAACCAATCATCCATAAGGGCATGTTTCCCTTCATCTATGAGGCATTGCACATTCTTGATGATTAGCCTTTCAAAGCGTTCCCATTTCTTTGACTCAAGACTCAACCGGACGCTTTCCTGAACGTACCCGTGTTGCTCAAGGATATCTATTGCCTGTAGTACGATCTCGTCCGGATATGAGCCATAGTATTGTCTTGAGTGCGTCAACAGAAAATCCCTGAATAAATCATGGTATGTAAAAACTACGTCATTGCCCGTATGTCGTTCGGTAAGGAAGTACTGTCTGTTTCTACTATTTAACATCTTTTCGGTGAGTTTGTTTGTAGATATCTTGTTTGCCATTTCAACGCTAAATTCTGGGAAATAAGCAGTGTTGAGCAGGAATTCCCTGACGTCTTTATCCAGGGTTTCAAAAATCTCACTCGAAAAATACTCAAACATTGTTTCGTCTGTAGCTAAATTGCTGTACCCGGCGGTATCTTTTGTTCTGCTTATCCGTTGTGCCATCAGTATCAATCCCGTCACCCATCCGCCTGTTTTTTCGTATAATCCGGTAATTAAATCATCCTGCAATGTGCTTCCCGTGGTGTTTTTTATTAGCTCTGCCGTCTCTTTCAACGTAAAGCTTATTTCTTTAAAACCGATGGTGTTTATTTGTTGCTTTGCATGAAACCGGACATATGAAGGCGGCGGCTCCTTTCTGCTTATAATGATAACGTTATACTGATCGGATTCGAGTTTTTTCGGGTATTAAAGTTGATAGGACATAATTTA
>JADGAE010000065.1 GCA_015232165.1 Nitrospirota bacterium | reverse complement strand
TGGCTTGAACAGGGGCAAGCAGGAATCCATTAGCCACTACTTTCTTATGCACCCAAGAGGATACAAAAAAAGTTTTTATATTAGTTAATATGATATAATTACTGCTTATGATAAGTGATGGTTTCAGAGAGGTATTTAGAGATGGAAGGTGAAAGGGTGCTCGATGTTAAATCGCTGGGCTTTTATTACTCAAATAATGTTCAGGCCCTTAGGAACATCTCCTTGCCAATATACAAGAAGGCGGTGACGTCGTTGATAGGACCTTCCGGTTGTGGTAAGACCACACTACTGAGGTGCTTTAACAGGATGCATGACCTTTATCCGGGCAGTCGTTATGAGGGTGAGATATATTTCGACAACGCCAACATCCTCTCTAACTCGATGGATATTATTCAACTGCGTTGCCGGATAGGAATGGTGTTCCAAAGGCCTACGCCATTTCCGATGACTATATTTGAAAACGTGGCATACGGATTAAGATTGCAGGGCGTTAAGAGCAAGGGTGAGCTTTCGCAGTCCGTTGAGCTGGCCTTAAGGCACGCAGTGCTTTGGGATGAGGTCAAGGACAGGATACACAACAACGCCTACAGTCTGTCCTCGGGGCAGCAGCAGAGACTGGTGATAGCCCGCTCCCTTGCGGTTAAACCCGATGTGCTGCTCTTTGATGAACCGGCCTCTGCCCTGGACCCCATCTCCACATCAAAGATAGAAGAGCTGGCCGCCGGCCTCAAGAAATATTATACGATAGTCATAGTTACTCGCAACATGCAGCAGGCCGCAAGGATATCGGACTGGACGGGCTTTATGATGCTTGGCGAGCTGGTGGAGTTTGGCAGCACGGACCTAATGTTCACAAACCCCTCTAACGTTCTGACAGAGGATTACATATCAGGGAGATTTTAGGGATGTCAATAAAGGACGAGGAACTAAAGACAATAAAGGATATGCTCCTTAAGATGGCCTCTCTGGTTGAGACTGCCATCAAGGACAGTGTAAAATCCCTCCTGGAAAGGGACGTAGAACTGGCCAAAAAGGTCATCAACAACGACCACATAGTCAACAGCTATGACGTGCATATAGATGAGGCGTGCATAAAATTCATTGCGCGCAGACAACCCGTAGGCAAGGACCTGAGATTTATAACCACGGGGATGAAGATCACCACGGACCTTGAGAGGATCGCCGACCATGCGGCAAATATCGCACAGAGGGCCGTCGAACTCAGCAACGAACCGTTTAATAACACCTACGAGGACATATCCAGGATGAGAGAGGTGGCACAGCGAATGATCAAGGATGCCATAGACTCGTTTGTCAACGAAGACAAGCGACTGGCCAAGGACGTCATCATGCGCGACGATGAAGTGGATAACCTAAACGATATCATTATAGATGAACTGATGGTTATTATGGCAAAGCATCCGGAGGCGGTCGTCCACGCAACAAAACTGGCCTACATCTCAAGAAACCTCGAACGCATAGCAGACCACACCACCAATATAGCCGAAATGGTCATCTACATGACGGAAGGTCGTATCGTCAGACACATAGCCGATACCCACGAACCACTATGAATCACGCCCCAACCCAAGCTCCACCGACACGACATTGCGGCGCATCAAGCGGTTTAGCCTTCTTCGGCAGTGTATTGTTCGAATTCCTTCAGGACACCGTTTAGTTCTTCCTCTGTCCTTCGCAGGCGACTTTTGCAGTCCTTTATCAGTTCTATGGCAGTCTTGACGCGCTCGGTCAGGACGTCAACATCGATGGTTTCCTTTTCTATATCGGAGATGATCACCTCTATCTCTTTAATAGCCTGAGAATAGGTCTTTTCTTCTTTCATCCTTTACCTCTTTTGGTTTATCGTCAATTGCCCTTATCCGGGACTTGGGACGTACCGCGCTATAAATTACGCCTTGCATGAGTCGTGTGCTTATGACATCGCCGGTCTTTGCCTCATCCGCTGACTTTAGCGCCTTGCCGTTTAGAGAGGTTATGCTGTAGCCGCGCTTGAGGACGTTTTCGGGGTTGAGGTGGGTTATGCTGTCATTGAGCGCCTTCAGGCGCTCCGCCTGACGCACGATGTAGCGCTTTGCACCAAACAGGAGGGTCGTCGTCCTGGTAAACAGGTCGTTGCTGCGACGCTGGATGTCCTTTACATCCCTGGCCAACAGAAGTCGAAGTCTGTCGGTCATTGACGTGAGCACGCTCGTGTGTCTCGATATCAAACGCCCCGAACCATAGACCACCTTGACGTAATTGTTCAATGCATACTTGTTTTTCAATACCACTGCTCCGGCAACAGTCTTAAGTGCCTTTGCAAGCGACTCGATCCTCTCCTCAAATGCCCTCAGACGCTCTATCAGAAAGGCCGCGGCAGCGGTTGGGGTCTTGACCGTCATGTGCGCCACGACATCAACCACCGTCCTGTCCCTTTCATGGCCGATACCCGACATCACCGGTATGGACATCATGGCAATCTGCCTGCCGATGGGGTAGCTGTCAAAACAATCCAGGTCAACCGCCCCTCCCCCTCCCCTGACGATGACCACAACATCAATGTCGTCTTTGGCCTCTTCACAGGCAAGCAGCGCCTTGAGTACCGAAGCCTCCGCACCATCGCCCTGCATGACGGCAGCAAACAGACTGACCCTAAAGCCATAACCAAAGGAGTTTGCCCGCAGGTGTTTTGTGAAGTCCTCATAGCCCGCCGCCTTCAACGACGATATCACGGCTATGCGCTGGGGAACCGGCGGCATCACCAACGCCCTGTTTCTGTCTATTAGTCCCTCGCTAATGAGGCGGTCTATGATCTCCTGCCTCTTTCTTGCCATATCACCAAGGGTGTAGGAGGGATCGATCTTTGCTATGTTAAGGCTCAGGCCGTAGCGCTCATGATAGCTCAGATTGGCCTCTATGAGTATCTTCATCCCCTTGGAGAGCGGCCTTGCGGTTACCGTCTGGAACTCCCTGGCAATCCCCTTGTAGCGAGACGACCAGATGGCTGCCCTCAGTTGTGCCTTAACGGTTGTGTCGTCCTTCTCCACAAGCTCCATGTAGCAGTGCCCCTTGGCATCGACGTTGAGCGATGCTATCTCCGCCGTTATGTAATAAGAATCAGAGAACGTCTGCGAGATAATATCCCGTATGTAGAGATTAAACTCGTACAGGCTTAATATTGCCTTTGGCACCTTGCTCCTCTATCCTTAGAGTCTTAAGTCTTTCTTCCGAGGCGGGTGGGACTATCTTTATGGCCGTTAGGTTGTCAATGCCCCTGAAGACGGAGACATCCACCATGTCCTTGTGTTTCTTGCCGCTGTAGCGTGCCGTCAGAGAGGCCGCAACCCTCAACAGGGCATCATCGACGCCGACATCTTTGGTCGTTACCAGCGTAAGCGGACTCCCGGTGGAGAGAACCTGCATGGTGATGTCGCTGTCCGTCACCTGTGTTTCGATAAAGTCATTGTCGGCCTCATTTCTGCCTACAATGGCCTTGCATGTTTGGGATAGTCTGAAGTGTCTGCCGGCCCGCAACAGGTGTATATCGCGCATGGAGGGGGCGGGGTCGTGGGTCAACAACTCCCGCAACCTGTAAGAGTAGATTGCGTCGGTGAGCAGGCATCCACCGGCGGGGACGGGATAGTCCGTAAGTCCAAGGCTTGCGGCCAGCCCCATCTGTGGCTTTCTGGTGCGGCCGTTAAAACCATACAAATGTTTCCTGTCGATAAGCCCAGCGATCTCAGGGATGGTTGGTTTAAGGTGTTTTGCACACAGAGGTCGCAGCACCAGCCCATCAACACCGGCCTCCCTGTCTATCACGGGGAAGCTGTCTCGCCTCTGACTCATCGGGCGTTGTCCAATGACCTCCCCTGTGACAAGAAAATCCGCACCCACAAGACCCATCAGTCGCTTGGCCTCCTTAAGCATAAGGATGCGGCAGTCAACGCACGGGTTCATGTTCTTGCCGTGTCCATAGCGTGGGTTTTTCACCAGGTCTACGAAGGGCTGTCCCAGGTGGCAGAACCTGACCTTGAAGCCAAATTGCTCCGCGTGCGGGACATCGTCGTTGAGGTAGGCCGCGTTGTCCGTGTTGTCGCAGCCAAAGTGAGTGAGGAAACGCACCGCTATCACTTCCACACCAAGCTCCACCATCACAATGGCAGCAAGTGTGCTGTCCAGCCCACCAGAGTATAATACTATCGCCTTTAGCATGTTGTTGTCTTATTTATATTAACATGAGCATCCTGCAAAATGAAATTATAAAAACCGTAGTGTTCATAAAAAAGTCATGGAGCAGGTGACAAACACCACCCCGTCATGCTAAATTATACGGTAATCATATGAAGATCATACACACCTCGGACTGGCACATTGGACACTCCCTGTATGGGCGTAAGAGGTATGAGGAGTTTGAGGCGTTTTTGGAATGGCTGGCCGTGCTCGTTGAGAGCGAGCGTGTTGACGTGCTGCTTGTAGCGGGGGACGTCTTTGACAGTAGTGCGCCAAGCCACAAGGCACAGGAGCTGTACTACCGTTTTCTGTGGAGTATGGCGAGGTCCGATTGTGGTCATGTGGTCATAACGGGCGGCAATCATGACTCTCCGTCGTTTCTTAATGCCCCAAGGGAGCTATTGCGTGCCCTCAATGTCCATGTCGTAGGGAGCGTCTCTGAGGAGTCTGACCCTGGCGGGGCTGACTGCCCTGATGTGCTGGTGCTCTCAGATGCCGGGGGGAGGGCTGAGTTAATCGTCTGTGCGGTGCCATATCTGAGGGACCGCGATGTCAGGAGGGTTGATGCCGGTGAAAGCCTACAGGACAAGCAGCTCAAGCTCGTTGAGGGCATCGGTGTACACTACCAGAGGGTCTGTCAGAGGGCTATACAGATACGGGAAAAACTCCGGGGGGATATCCCGATTGTGGCAATGGGACACCTCTTTACGGCCGGCGGACGATGTGTCGACGGTGACGGCGTGCGACAGATATACGTAGGCTCACTGGCGCACGTGGGATGGGATGTCTTTCCGGAGTGCATCGATTACCTGGCACTGGGACATCTGCATGTGCCACAGATGGTGGGCAACTTGCAGACAAGGCGCTACTGCGGCAGCCCCCTGCCTATGGGGTTTGGCAGCGCAATGCAGGAAAACTACGTCCTGAGCGTGGAGTTAGACGTCCATTCCCCCCCGCGAGTCACACCGATACCCGTCCCCAAGTTCCAGGCACTGCAGAGCATCAGTGGCAACTGGAAGGACATCTCAAGGCACATTGAGCAACTCAGGGCCGACAATAGCAATGCCTGGCTGGAGATCGTCTACGATGGCGATGAGATCATCAGCGACCTCAGACAACGCCTGGAAAGGGCGGTCACAGACACCGACCTGGAGGTCCTGCGCATAAAGAACAACCGTGTGATGGAGCGCATCATCAAGAGAATGAGCGTCGATGAGACCCTTGATAACCTGGATGACGGTGATGTCTTTAATCGTTGCCTGGAGGTACACAATATACCTCTAGTACAGCGTCAGGAGTTGTTGGCAACCTACAGGGATGCCGTACTGTCCACAAGGGAAGACGAAGAGACGTATCCTCTTTAAAAAGCAAAGCCCTTCTCATGTTTCAAGGGCATGGATTCTCGCTCCCTGTTGTCGCCAGGGACATGTTTCGCGACAATGACAATAATGGGCGTTTTTTAGGAATGTCATTCCTGCGCAAGCAGGAATCCAGGAAGCGTAAAGGCATAGTTACCATGAAATATAAAGAAGATACGAAGACACTTTAATGTAACATTGTCAAGCTATTTAGGATCAGTAAGAACAGCAGTTCGTTTAGTTCTATCAATGCCCCGAGGGCGTCTCCGTTTAATCCACCAAGTAGTCTGTGAAACAACATGACACACAGGTGGGTAAATACGTAGCATACGGACAAAATCATCAGATATCGGACGTCAAACGCAACCGTGATCGATATTGATAGCAACAGTGACAATAGAAATATCAAAGGCGTTGTGTTTTCAATGAACGACCTGCCAAGGCCGTCTTTCATGGCGCTTTTGCCTGTATGCATGGCGTAGACACAGCATGATCGTCCAACCACCGGACAGAGTGCAAGTGCGTAGGCGTTAATTGCCAGAGGGGCTTTTAGCAGCAGATATCTCAGCATTATGCAAAACACGATAGCGGCCACCCCAAAGGGACCAACCGTGGGTGTCTTCATTATGTTGAGCCTTTCTGCTATTGTCTTTCTGGCTGCTATGGCGTCAAACGTATCAGCGATGGCGTCCAGGTGCAGTCCCCCTGTAATTATAGTCAGTAACAGGACGCTCAGAAGGCACGACAGCTCTGTTGAGAGATATCTGCCTGATAGTCCCCATCCCGCCCACAGACAGCCCCCTATCAACAGCCCGACAAGCGGGAAGTACGCAGCGCTCCTGCCCACGTCCCTGTCCCCGATGATCTCAAAACGCCCCGGCACCGGCAGTATTGTAAGAAACCTTAAGGCAAAGACAAGCGACGCCCTAATACTTTTCAGAATCGCTCACGCCTGCCTGTTGGAAGGTTGCCATTTCGTTGTATATCTTGATCGCGGCATCAAGTAGCGTCATGGCCAGCGCTGCGCCCGTGCCCTCCCCCAGACGCAGGTTGAGGTCGAGCATCGGGGTGACGTCCATAAACTCCAGGATTGCCTTGTGTCCGACCTCCTGGGACATGTGCGCAAAGAACATGTAGTCCTTCACTCTGTTGTCCATACAGTAGGCAATCAGGGCACCGGTACCGGATATAAAGCCATCCACGACAACGGGTAGCGACCTTTCAACCGCCCCCAGTACCATGCCTGCTATGGCCGCTATCTCTGCTCCACCCACCTTGGCAAGGACGTCTATGGGGTCGGACCGGTCCGGTTTATTTGTGGCAATGGCACGCTCTATGACGGCGATCTTTTTCTTGTGGGCCTTGGCGTCAATACCGGTCCCCATGCCCGTGACCTCGGCAACAGACCGCAACGTGAGCACGGAGGTGATTGCCGCAGAGGCCGTCGTATTGGCGATGCCCATCTCACCGGTGGCAAACATACCAAAGCCCATATCGGCATACCGGCCAATCAGCTCCCTGCCAACCTCCATGCACTGTAGCGCTTGCTCGCGGGTCATGGCCGGCCCCTTTGCCATATTGCGTGTGCCGTGGATGACCTTCTTGTGGAGCAATCCCTCCAGGCCTTTAAAGTCGTAGTTGACACCCACGTCGATGACCGCGACCTCGGCCCCGGCGTGTCGGGCCAGGACGTTTATCCCCGCCCCGCCGGCCAGGAAGTTAAAGACCATCTGCGGTGTGACCTCCGCCGGAAAGGCCGATACACCCTCCTCTGCCACACCGTGATCGGCGGCAAAGACAAAGACCACCTTCCTGGGAAGTGCAAGTGTCTGACTCTCGTAGATGGCCGCAAGACGCCAGGCGTACTGTTCGAGCATCCCGAGGCTGCCCCTTGGCTTGGTAAGGTTGTCAAGATGCCTCTGCGCAAACTCAAGATACTTTCTGTCCATATGCCTCCTTTGTGATTTAAACCGCTAAATATTTTTTTGTTTCTCTGCGTAACATGAGTCAGGGGAGTAAACTGTTACGTATCTGTCAACTATCGTCGTAATCCCCCATTCTGTAGCAGAACTTTCCATAGAAGTTGTTGTCGTTAATTACGTCAGGCCTTAGAGTCTTGAGGGCGCAGGGCAGCCCCTGAGACACCTCATAACCGTGCGCAAGGAAGTGTTTCACGACAGGCTCTTCACCGTTTAGCCACACTTGTATGACGGAGATGTTCTGACTAACGGCCAGTGTATCTATGAGGTCCAGGAAGCCATCTGTCATTGTGCCATCGGGGATCATAAAGTCCAGGAGGTTCATCCTGTCCTGGAGTATCCTTACGACGGCAAGGGCCTTTATGGCGGTAATGAAGAACCCGCGCCAGGCAATCACCTGGTATTTGCGTGTGGGGTGTTGCTGATACCTCCAGTGCAGGTATTTGGCATCCTTTACGACGGATAGGGGATATGTGCCGCGACACTTTTGCCACAGTATGTCGAGTTCCTTGTCCCTGATGCCATCCCAGCCTGTGTATACCCTCAGCGGCATCTTGTGTATCTTGACGTCCTGGATGGTCAGCCTCTTTTCGTACAGTGTGAGCATCCTGCGACTGGCCCCCATGACCAGGCAATGGAGTCTGGCATGTCTCTCTGACGGGAAACCAAAGGCGAAGTCCATAGCATGTTCGTTGTAAAAGGTCTCGGCGGCCTTCAGTACGGGGGGTTTGAGGGAAAACGTCCTGGCCCTGTAGGCCGGATGGGTCATCACGTCACAGAACTGATACGCCCAAAGCCTCCGCCCCTGAAGCTCCATAGCACACCTGATGCCTCCAAAGTGGGAAACAAGCATGTCACCGTCAACCCCGACATAGGAATGTGCCCCGTTAGGCGCGTCCTTGTACTTCCACTGCCATTGATCAACCGATATCAGCTTGGAGAAACAGACCCTGAACAGCTCACAAAGGCCGTCTATGTCCTCATCCGTAGCGCTCCTTATGACGATCATCTTAATATACTGATCGGATTCGAGTTTTTTCGGGTATCAAAATTGCCAGCATACAAGAAAGAAAGGGGCGACTCCGCTCGCACAGCGACGTTACCGCGCCCC
>JADGAE010000064.1 GCA_015232165.1 Nitrospirota bacterium | reverse complement strand
GGTGGGTCTGAGGGAGCCAGGAGCGTCCTGGAGCGCCAAGAGGGCAAAGCCCTCCCTTCTTGTACCCTGTGCGTAAGGTGAGTGATTATTTCTAATGCGATTGCCCTGTAGAACAAATTTACCGTGCCCCTTTTTTTGTTCGGGATCGTATATACTATTTGGTAGGCAGGTATAGCATAGATGAGATTTGTAACAAAACTTACATTGATGTTTTCATTTATAGGTATGGTCTTCATTGTACTGGTATCTTATAGCAACTATGTCTCAAACATGAGGATATTGGAGGTACAGATAAGACACAACCTCGAAGAACGGGCATCCCATGCCATTGATAAAATAGACCGGATGCTTTATGAGAAATACATCGATATAAGGCGTCTGGCAACCGACCCCGTTGTAAGCTCAAGGGGTTCCACACCGGCACAGGTGAATGAGCGGTTGATGGAGTACTACAGCAACGATAAAAAATATTCATCAATGTCCTTTTACAACATCAACAGGGTACGCCTGATTGATACAACAGGTAAGAATATAGGGACACAAGACCCCGTGACGGACTACTGGAGCAAGATAGCAGACGGCAGTGATTTTGCGATGGACACGGCCATGTCAGCTACCCTGCAGAAGATAGCCTTTCGCTTTGCGCACGTAGTCAAAGACAAGGGGGGGACACCGTTTGCCGTGGTGACTTCAAGGGTGTTGGTGGAGCACCTGTATAATATAGCCAAACAGGCGGGCAATATCGAGGTCACTGATACGGAGTTTGAGGTGGAACTGGTCGATAACAATGGCCTGATCCTGTACTCTAGCGGGAATAAAGACAAGATTCTGCAAGATAAATCAAGCCACTGGCAACTCATCCGTCAGATGATATCAGAGGGCAAGGGGGCCGGCAGCATGAAACACACCCATAACGATAATGACGGCGAGGAGATATTTGCCTTTGCACAGGAACCGGGCTACCTCAATTTTCAGGGCAACGACTGGACGCTGATCATATATGCCCCGGCAAGACTGGCCTATGCCCCTGCCGTGTCGTTGAGAAACATATCGATAGGAGTCTCTCTGTTTATAGGCGTGTTGGCTACGTTAATCATATACCTTCTGTCGCGCACTGTCTCCATTCCAATAAAGCGACTTGCCTTGGCTGCCGCCCAGGTTGGCAAGGGCAATCTAGACATTGTGGTCAACGTAACATCCAAGGACGAGATGGGTCAACTGTCGGAGCTGTTTAACGGCATGGTGACAGACCTCAGACAGTACCAGGACAGACTGTTGTCTTACAGCACAGAGCTTGAAAACAAGGTGTCTCAACGCACGGCAACACTGATCGGTCTTAACAGACGCCTCAGTATCCTGAGCAGTTGTAGTCACGCCCTGGCATACGCCGTAAACGATGCGGTCCTGACCCACGACATATGCCGCATCGTGGTTGAAGATGGCGGTTACAGTCTGGTGTGGATAGGTCTGCTGCAGGATGACGGGGATATCCTTGTGGTTGCACAGGCGGGTTACGAAAAGGACTATATGGAGTCGTTGAGATTAGCGGCAATACAGGGTGAGACCCTTTACTCAAGGGCAATACTTACGGCCAAACCGGTCATGTCAAACAATATACTGGCGGACCCCGACACCCATTACCTGCGCACTGAGGCCGCCAGATACGACTACGCATCAACCATCTCCATCCCCATGTTGCATAAGGAAAAGGCCATTGGTGTACTGACCGTCTGTGCCGGTAAACCGGATGTCTTTGATGCACAAGAGGTGGGGCTGCTGGTGGAGTTAACCGGGGACCTGTCCTTTGGCATTGACTCACTGCGACTGCATGATGAGCATAAGCGTATGCAGGCAGAGTTGCTTACGGCAAAGGAGGAACTCCAGGACAGGGTTGCCCAGCGGACTGCCCAACTGGAACTGGCCAACCAAAAACTCTCCGAGCGGGCAACGGTCTTGCAACAGCGCGACAACGAAAACAGACACCTCAGTAAGATGAGTGAACTCCTGTTGGCCTGCGCTACGGTGGAAGAGGCCTGTGCCATTATTGCACAGACATCCTCGGATTTGTTTCCCGGTGATAGCGGTGCATTGTATGCCTTTAGCTCCTCACACAATATCCTTGAGAGCAGGGCTGTCTGGGGAGGGGTGCCGCCCGAGTCGGACATGTTTAAGCCGGATGAGTGTTGGGCACTGCGTCGAGGACGCCCACATACGATCCTGTATGCCCAGAGCGTACTGAGGTGTCGGCACGTGGGAGGTTCGCCAAACGCCTACATTTGCGTGCCAATGATGGCACAGGGAGAGATACTTGGATTGTTGCACCTTCAGGTCTCCCCGGTTGCAGGCCTGCAGGATGATTCCCAGTCACTTAAGACAAAGGAGCAACTGGCCACCGTCATTGCGGAGAACTCCGCCATGGCCATAGCCAATCTCAAGCTGCGCCAGACCCTGCAGCATCTCTCCACCCGTGACCCGCTAACGGGTCTGTACAATCGCCGCTACATGGAAGAGGCCTTTGAGATGGAGCGCAGTCGCGCCGTCAGAAAGGGGACCTCCGTTGGGGTCATCATGGTTGACATCGACCACTTCAAACGCTTTAACGACACCTTTGGTCATGAGGCCGGGGATGCGGTGTTGCGCGAACTGGGCATATTCCTCAAGAAGAACATCCGCAGTGGCGACATTGCCTGCCGCTATGGTGGAGAGGAGTTTACACTCATCATGCCCGATGCCTCACTTGATGTGGCGTTGCAGCGTGCCGAACTCCTGCGGGAGGGCGTTAAGCACATTAACGTTGTCTTTGAGCGGCGGTCTCTTGGCGTGATTACACTTTCTCTGGGTGTAGCGGTACTGCCTGAACACGGCGTTGAGACACAGACCATATTCCAGGCCGCGGATAACGCCCTCTACAGCGCCAAACACCAAGGACGAGACCGGGCCTGCATTGCCAAGTAAGAAAAAACAGGACAAACTTTATGCTCTTATAGCACGTTTCGCTTTCGTGCAATACAAGAAAAGAAAGAAGGGAAGCGGTGCCGCCTCCATAACAGTGAAGTCTCCCTATTCTTCCTTTTCTTCCTCCTTATACTGATTTATCACCTTTGTAATTGTATTGTTATCAAAACCTTTTCTTGATAGCAGTTCATACACCTTGTTTAGTCTAACGTAAGAGGGATATTTTTTTAAATGCCTTGTTTTTTTAGCGATTATTTTGAGTGCCTTTTCTATTTCTCCCTGGTCGGTAAAGACCATTTCGTCGATGATTTCACGGTCAACGCCCCTGACCCTTAGCTCCTCCTTACATGCAAAGACACCCAGGTACCTTGAGCCTTCGCAGTGACTCAGGAGCATAGAGGCTGCCCTGCGGTCGTCCACGAAACCGAGGTCTCTGAGACGCAGGAGTTCGGCCTCGATATCCTCGTTTGGATATCCTCGTGCGATTAACTTACGATATAGCTCGGCCCTGGTGTAGTCCCTACGGTTTATGAGTCTGTAGCAATACCTTCTGATTTCGTTGACTGTATTGTCGCGGGTTGACTTCATGCACCGGTAGCAGGGACGGTAGAGGTTGCCTTTCCAAAATTTGCATAAAAACTTCCGTCCATGGACTTATCTTGAAAATAGGCACGGGGGCAACAATGCTTCCTGTTGCCCCGTGCTTACCCTTGTGGGTATTTTTTCTTACTTCTTGTTTGAGATCGTCACGTATATAAAAGAACCGGACCTGTAGACCAGCACCAGGACGTCATCGTCCTTTTTGATGCCGGAGATGGCGGTCTCGTAATCAGTGACATTGCCGACACGCTTTCTGTTGACCTCTCCAATGATGTCGCCGGGGCGTAAGACGGAGGCCGCCGGACCTTCCTCCTCAACGCCGGTGACAATGACGCCGGTGACCTTGGCCGGGATGTTAAACCTCTCCCTCATAGCCGGGGTCAGATTCTGGACGCCTATGCCGCGCATTTTAGTCTCAGACTCCTTTGCAGAAGGCAGCATGGCGGCGGTCTTGTCATCGGGCAACTCGCCAACCTTGACGCTTAATACAAGCTCCTTTGCCTCGCGAATGATCTTGACGTCAACCGTTGTTTCCGGGTCTATGCTCGAAACCATGTTTCGTAATTGTCTGGTACTGGTGCTTTCCTTGCCGTTTAACATGACGATGATATCGCCGCGCTTTATACCCGCCTTATCGGCCGGGCCGCCATCGACGACGTCGGCAATCAGGACGCCCGTTTTTTCGCTGATCCCAAAGGACTTGGACAGCTCCGGGGTCAAGGGTTGGATGTTTACACCTAGCCAGCCGCGCACCACTTTGCCCTTTTTCATGAGGCTATCCATGACAGTCTTGGCCATGTTGGTTGGTATGGCAAAGCCGATCCCCTGATACCCGCCACTTGTTGAAAAGATGGCGGTGTTGATTCCTACAAGCTCTCCGTTGATGCTCACCAGGGCACCACCGGAGTTCCCGGGGTTGATGGCGGCGTCTATCTGGATGAAGTCCTCGTAATCGGCAATCCCAACGTCAGACCTGCCCACGGCACTGACTATGCCCATTGTGACGGTCTGGTTCAGGCCAAAGGGGTTGCCTATGGCAATAATGATCTCGCCCGGTTTCAACTTGCCTGAGTCGCCAATCTTGATGGTTGGCAGGTCCTTGGCGTCAATTTTTATAACGGCAAGGTCGCTCTTGGAGTCGGTTCCAATCACCTTGCCCTTGTACTCGGTCTTGTTGTGCAGGATGACCTTGATCTCGTCCACATCCTTTACGACGTGGCTGTTGGTCAGGATGTAGCCGTCATCGCGGACGATTACGCCTGAACCCAGGGCCTTTGACTCATGCTTTTTGGGCGAGTGAAACGGACTTTCATCACCGAAGAAGCGTCTGAAAAACGGGTCCTCAAAGAACCGCCCCATGGGGTTGTCCTTCATATCTACGGTCTTTAGGGTTGAGATGTTGACCACGGCCGGTCTGGCCACCTCCGTTACTTCGGCTAGGGCATTGCTGAACTGCTCCAGGATTGCCTTGCTGTGTGAAGTGACCTCCTTTGACTGTGCCACGGACTGGTTCTGTATGTTAAGGTTAGATGCAAGTATCAACCCTATGACAAGACCAACCGCTATGAGTGACGTCGCAAAGGCAACCTTTCTCTTAAACACCATGTTGTTTTATCCTCCTTGTGTTGTATGTTTTGCGGAAAGCTGAGACTACGGCAGTACTGACAATGCCTTCAGGGCCGTGGATTCGTCAAGGCCACACATAATATTCATATTTTGGACAGCCTGACCGGATGCCCCCTTTATGAGATTGTCAATAACGCTGACTACTATCAGGGTGTTTCTTCTGTCTATGGCAATACCGATCTGACAGAAATTGGTCCCCTTGACGTTTTTAATATCGGGGAATTTGCCCTTCTCCATGACGATAACAAAGGGGTCATTCTCATATGTATGTTCGTAGAGCGACAGCACCTCTTCGATGTCGGTCTTGGCGGCCAGAGAGGCATATACCGTGCTGAGTATCCCACGATTAACCGGTAAGAGGTGAGGGGTAAAGGAGACCTTGACGGGTTTTTGTGCGCTGAAGGACAGTCCTTGTTCTATTTCGGGCGTGTGTCTGTGGGTTGCAACGCCATAGGCGCTGAATCCCCCGTTGATTTCGCAGAAAGAGAGAGCGACCTCGCCCTTTCGACCCGCCCCCGAAACCCCGGACTTTGAGTCGATTACTATGTGGTCAACATCGACCAGTTGGTTTTTCAGCGCGGGGTGCAAGGCAAGCAAAACCGAAGTTGGATAGCAACCGGGATTTGCCACCAGCGTGGCCCCCTTGATCGATTCCCTTTGTAGCTCGGGCAGTCCGTATACGGCATGTACAAGGGTCTGCGGATAGTTGTGAGCGGTTCCATACCATTGACTGTAGATATATGGGTCTTTTAGTCTGTAGTCTGCGGAGAGGTCTATTACCGTCTTGCCGTTTCGGTGGAAATAGTCCACCACCTCCTGCGAGGCCGCGTGCGGCAGCGCCGTGAAGAAGACCTCGCCTTTTTCAAGTAACGCCTCCTTCTCTAACGGTTCAAAGACATAGTCCGTGTAATCGTACAGGTGTGGAAACAAGTCCGTCACCGTTTTCCCCACATAGCGGTCGGCGGTTACGGCTGTCACCAGTATATCGGGATGGTTGCTCAGGAGCCTCATAAGCTCACTGCCCGTGTATCCACTCCCCCCACATATCACCACTTTTAGCATTTGCGTTGCTGTAGCCCCCTCCTCCTCATATGTCCAGACGTCTGTGCTCTTTCATGATCAAATATATAGCGCCTTATAAACGTACCACCGGCTTATGTCATTGAGACATAGCCCGCATTTATCTCTTGGAGAACTGGAATCTCTTACGAGCGCCTTTTTGTCCGTACTTCTTTCTTTCCTTTTCTCTGGGGTCTCTTGTGAGCAGGCCCTCTCTTTTCAACTTGGGTCTGAAGTCGGAATCGGAATTGACCAGAGCTATGGCAATGCCGTGTCTGATGGCCCCGGCCTGACCGGCTGGTCCGCCACCCACCACCCTAGCCATTACGTCGAGTTTGCCGACCATTCCGGTTATCTCAAGGGGTTGGTTGATGATCATCCGCAGCGTTTCTCTTGAGAAATAGTTGTCAACCGACCTGTCGTTGACAGTGATCTGACCTGCCCCTTTTTTGACTATAATCCGGGCTATGGAGGTTTTTCGCCTCCCTGTTGCCGTGTATCTGACCTCCGTCATTAAAATCTCCTTCTATGCTTTATTTATTGGTTCCGGTATTGTTTCCGGTTGTTGTGCTGCATGAGGGTGTTGGGGGCCTCTGTAGACCTTGAGTTTTTTGATAATAGCCCTGCCCAGCCTATTTTTAGGCAGCATCCCCCACACGGCATCCCTGATCATGGTCTCAGGAGACCTCTTGATCCTGTCTTTTGCGCTTTCCGCCTTGATGTTGCCGATGTACCCCGTATGGTGATAGTAGAACTTCTGGTTGAGTTTGTTGGCCGTAAGCACGATCTTTTCGGCATTTACGACGATGATAAAGTCACCGGTATCCGCGTTTGGAGTGAATGTGGGTTTGTTTTTGCCTCTGAGATAAACAGCTATCATTGATGCCATCCGGCCCAATATCTTTCCCTGGGCATCCACAAGGTACCACTTTTTTTCCACGTCGCTCTTTTTCATAAAGATTGTCTTCATTACATTCATCCTTCTTCCAAATATCTTTGTTCGATTCTATATATAATAAAGGATAAAAAAAAATATGTCAATGTCTTGGGGTGCATGGGTGCATAAATTTTTCATGGGTGACAAGTGGTAACAAAAATACGTATAATGGGGTCAAGGGGGCCGGCCCCCTTGCGGGGGGTCTGAAGGGGGGCTAAGGAGGGACAAAGTCCCCCGTTTTTTCCTCTTCTTCTTCTCTTATTCTTCCTCGCACCACCATGGCGCCTTCCTCGACGGCTACCACACCGTTTACGAGGACGTATTCGATACCTTTTGGTTGACTGTAGGGGGTTTCAAAGTCTGCGCAGTCCATTATGCGGTCCCTGTCAAAGATGACGACATCGGCATAGGCACCTTCCCTGAGAACTCCCCTGTTGTGCAGACCAAATGTCTGAGCAGGCAGAGCGGTTATCTTTCTTATGGCGACCCTTAACGGCATCAACCCCTCCGAGAGCACATACCTGCTGATATAGCGTGGAAAGGCCCCAAAGCCCCTGGGGTGCGGTTTGCCGGCACAACCCGAGTAACTACGGATCGAGCTGTCCGAGCCGACCATGCACACGTCAAGTGACAGTATCCGCCTTAGATTAGCCTCGCTCATTGAAAAGAATATGGCGTCAACCCCAAGCCTCTCCTCTATCAATAACGAGGTAACAAGGGAAAACGGCTCCACCCCGCGACACCTGGCGATTTCACCAATCCGACGACCTTCCAAAGGCTTGTTCTTTTCGCTCCTTACCGTGGAGACCATCACACTGTCCCAGTAGGGTACGTTTTCGATACGGTCGTGCAACTCCTCCCTGATCCTGTTAAGTTGCGCACCGTCTGAGAGACGACGCAACTCCAGCTCGTCCCCGCCCTCGTAGACCCACGACGGCATGACGGTGTCCAGGGACGTCTGCGAGGCCGTGTATGGATAGCGATCACAGGTCAGACGTATGCCACGGGCACGTGCCTCGCCGATGACGTAGACAAGCTCGTCGATCTTGTGCCAGTTGCGGCTGCCTGCGGTCTTTAGGTGTGACAGGTGTATCTTTATCCCTGTCCTTTGGGCGACCTCTATGGTGTCCTGGACGGACTCAATCAGGAAGTCCCCCTCACTTCGCATGTGGGTTGCATAGAGGAGGTCATTTGCGTTTGCGGCGTTGATGATGTCAATTAGTTCGTCGTTGTCCGAGTACACACCGGGAGAATAGATCAGCCCCGAGGACAACCCTATGGCTCCCTGCGATACTGCATCACGCAGGAGCTGCGCCATCTTGTCTATATCCGCCCGTGTTGCCGGGATGTCCTCATAGCCCAGCACCGATGCCCTCAGATTGCCGTGCCCCGTAAGGGTGGCAAAGTTTATAGCCGGATTAAGCCTTTGCAGGCCGGCATAAAAATCCCTGAAGCAGTGCCAGCGGTCTTTTATGTTGTAAGTTATGAATTCCCGCTCCAGGTGGTCTATGGCAGGGCCTGAGATTGGGGCGGCTGAAAAGCCACAGTTG
>JADGAE010000063.1 GCA_015232165.1 Nitrospirota bacterium | reverse complement strand
ACCTGGTGACGTTCCCTCCGGTATCCAGACATGCCACGCCAAAACGCCTGGGGTCCTCAACCTCTTTCAAGAAGATTAGGGCATCGGGTCTGCTCTTGTTAAACCGCTCGATGGCCTCCCTCACCCCCTGGCTAAGGAGATTGTCGCCAAGGTACATCACAAAGTCATCCTGTCCCAGGAAGTCCTTGGCCATAAGCACCGCATGGGCAAGCCCGGCAGGCTTCTCCTGGACGATGTAGTGTGTCCTCACCCCCCACTGGCTGCCATCGCCAACGTATCCCCTGACATCCTTGCCAGTCTCAGGGGAAATGATAACCCCCACGTCCCGTATGCCCGCCTCCGCTATATGGTTCATTACGTAGCCCAGGATTGGTTTGCCGGCCACAGGCACCAGTTGCTTGGCTATTGTGTGTGTCAGGGGTCTAAGCCTTGTGCCTTGTCCCCCGCTTAGTATCAGTGATTTCATATCGTTATATCCCCATTACGGTTTATTTTATTCTTTACCACCTTCCCCGATCTTTAGCCGTTTTTTTCGAGCTATTTAGGCTTTTCCGGCGGTTTGGTCTTTCCGATCTGGATATCGGTGTTGATGGACTTTAATACCTGGTAGCTCAACAACCCCAACATGTCGTTAAATGCGGTAGCGCCGTTGGATTGAGCGCTACAGCCTCCCATAACAACCTCGGGCACCCACTTCTGCTTTGCCAACTCTGTCACGGCCGTCTTCATAACGTGTTCGTAGACCGCGAGTTTCTGTGTCAGGGCGCCATCGGCTGCCATAATAAGTTCCTTCTTTCTGGCCTCACCCTCGCCCTCGGTAATGGCTGCATCCTTTTTGAACCTGGCCGCCTCCAGGGTAAGCCTGGCCACGTCTCTTTCCTGTTCGGCCTGGGTCACGGCCCTTGCCTTAATGACCTCCTGTTCCCACTTGGCCTGGGCAGCGGATGCCTTACCCGTCTGCTCTACTGTGAGGGCTTGTTGTTCGGCCTTCTTGGCGTTTGCAATGGCCGTCTGGACGTCCATTATTGCCGACTGTTGTGCGGCTATCTGCTTTTCAACCACATCATCGTACTTGACGCTGTTGATGCTGAGGTTGTAGACCCTAACATGAAACTCCTTAAGCGGGGATATCTCACGTCTGGCCACGCCACCAGGGGCATCGGGACGTTTTATAAGTTCCACGACCGTAACCGTCTTGTCGGCCCCTGTAAGGGGGTCCTTGACCTTGGTCTCTATCGATGTAGTTGCAAAGACACCGTCCTGGGCCTGGTCCTCGATGTAACCAAGAAGCTCATTCCTCCTGGCGGCATAGGACTCCGTGCTGGACATCAACGGCCCCGACATATACACCGATTTCTCGATGATCGTCCTTACCAACTCATGCATAACGGCCCGTTGACTTCCGTACTTCGTGTGTATGGCCGTCAGGCTTTTCTCATCCAGGGGGAGGTCTACCCTGACGCTGCCTGAGACATTGGCATGCCCTCCATCGTTAAATCGTATCTTGATGGATTCATCAGCCGCAGTGCCCTGGTCCTTCATTGAACTGAACCAGTACTGCATGCTCTTTTTGTACTTTGTGACCTTGCCAAACAATTGCAGCTTTATACCCTGCGTCGTATAGAGATACAATGTGCCAGTGACAGGATTCTGGATGATACATATCTCCCCCGCATCCACCTGCTCAAAGATATAGGAAGACGTCAACAAGATCACACCCGCCATGACAATCATGACAACCAATTTTAAGTGTTTACGCGGAAATTGCATCAACGGGCCAAAGTTTCTGTTAGACCCCAAGGGTAAAAATCCATCATCCATAGTGCTTCCTCCGTAAAGTTAAAGATTTTGTAGTTGAGGTTTGCCTCTCCGAGACGCTCGCATATCCGTAACGTGTCTATAACCGTATCCATATAGTTATTGTACGCTTAATATGAGACAAAAAACAACACAAAAGCGCAGGTACTTATGAAAAACTTATGCACCTGCATCTTAGAAAATACCGTAGTGCTGTCGGCGCTTTTGCCTATGACTGTGACGAGGTGCTTATTTTACTCTCTGCCGATATGCTATAATTCTATATGAAAATTGACGGCTTAAGACACAACGCGTTGTTTAGTGATATAACGGAGGCAGAGCTCCGGTATGTCGATACATATGCACGGACGTTTTCTCACGACAAGGACGAAACGGTGTTTGTCCAAGGAGATGAATCCAATTGCATATACTTTCTAAATAACGGACGTATCAAGATATCGAAGCTATATCACGACGGTAGAAAGCTCACTATCGACGTCATAGAACCGGGGGAGTTCTTTGGTGAGATGTCCCTGGCGGGCGAGAAAGAAAGGAGCACGACGGCAGAGGCAACCGAAAAGTCCACGGGCATAGAGATAAGTAGGCGTGTCTTTGAGGAATTTCTCAGAAAGAGGCCGGACATTGCCATAAAGCTGATCCAGTTGATCGGGGACAAACGTCTCAGTATGGAGAACCTGCTTGAAGATATGGCCTTTATGGACGTGCAGAGCCGGATAGCATCGCTCTTGATGAAATACTCGGAAAACGGTCTTGTCAAGATCCCCCTGACGCATCAGGAGATAGCCGATATGACCGGCACCAGCAGGGTTTCGGTCACGCGTTCAATCATAAAGCTGCGCGATAAGGGATTGATCGAAACAACCGGTGACAGGATAAAACTAAGCGACATCAAAAAACTCCGGAAACTCATAAGCTGGTCGATGTAGAGACGTGATGCCTGCTTATTTGTCGCTTTCCCCCGTGGACCTCCGCAAGAGGGCTATTGAGGCCCGCGACATACTCAAGTGCTGCACGCTGTGTCCCAAGCAATGCAGGGTTGACATGCTTGCCATAGAGAGAGGTGTTTTTTTTATGGTGGGCGATACTGGGCTCGAACCAGTGACCTCTGCCGTGTGAAGGCAGCGCTCCACCACTGAGCTAATCGCCCGCCCACCGTGAATATGATTATGACAGCAAGAGGGCGTATTTGTCAAGTCCGAAAAATTTTAGCCGGGGTAAATTTGTTCTCCATTGCCAAAACATCCTCCCCTATCCCCTTCAATAAGAGGGAGGGGGGTACCCATCCACTTTGTATCAGACGTCGGAACCCCTTAGGAGGTACTTTATGAAGGTCTTTGCAGACTTGAGGTTTCTCCTGAGTTCGTGAGCGCTGCCCAGAGACTGCCACAGCTTGTAGGCAATATAACGAGGGCGGAGGTAGAACTGCCTCCTGGCATGATCGCAGAAGCGGACAAGCTGCTCCGAGGACAGTGCGTGTGTCCTGATGACCGTGTTGTGCAGCCCCGAGGGGGTCAGCCAGGCAGAGAAGTCTTCGCTCCGTAGCAGCCCTTCGCGCTTGTACCAGTTGTAGGCCACGGTTGCAGGATAGACCATCACGGGGTAGAACTGCACGGTGTCGGGGTTTAGCGACTTTGCAAGGGCCAGGGTCTCTTGCATTGTGGCGTTAGTCTCCGCCGGCAGCCCTACCATAAAGCATCCGTGGACCAGTATCCCGGCCCTGCGGGCATCGCGCATAAACCGATGCATGTCCTCTATGTCGACACGCTTGTTCATGCCGTCAAGGAGCAGTTGACTGCCGCTTTCAAAACCCACACACAAGGCCCTGCATCCGGCGGCCTTCATTGCCGCCATTGTGTCGTAGTTGAGGTCGGCGCGTGCGTTGGCACTCCAGGATATCCTCAAACCTTCCTTGATTATTGCCTCAGAGAGCGTTTTGCACCTGTTAGCGTTTACGGTGAAGGTGTCGTCTTCAAAGAATATCGCCTTTGCCTCGGGGAAATCCTCAACAATATAGCGCATCTCCGCAACGACGTTATCGACACCCCGCGTCCTGACCCTGTGCCCCATCATTGTCTGCGGATACAGGCAAAAGATGCACTCAAAGGGACATCCCCGGCTGGTCGTTATCGTGATCATGGGGTAGAGGGCGTTGGGATTGAAGTAGTTGTAGGGATTAAGAAACCGCCTGTATATGGGACTGACAAATGGCAACTCATCGAGGTTGTCTATTAACGGTCGCTTACCGGTGTCTATAAAGCCGCCATCCTGCCCGCCATCCCTCAGTACAAGCCCCCTGACCTCCACCGGAGACGTCCCCTGCCGCAGCGCCGTGGCAAGTTCCCTCAACGTGTAGTCGTACTCGCCAACGACCACGGCGTCAACGGCCATCCCCAACATGAGCGACTGTTGCGCAAGTGCTGATACATGCGTTCCAACCATCACGACGAAGCTATCCGGCAGGGCCTCCTTGACCCTGGCACACATGGCTGCATCGTTGTATATGCTTGGCGTGCTGGTGTCAACGACTATCAGACGCGGGGCAAATGCCTTCGTCCTGGCTATGACACCGCTGATGCTGATATTGTCGGCGGGGGCATCGATGAGGTCTATCTCAAAGCCTTCACCGACAACGACGGCAGCGGCATAGGATAACCACATGGGATAGTAGAGGGTCGCGCTTTTTGTGACGGCGGGGCTGCGTTGACTGCGCGAAAAACCCCTCAAAAAAGGCGGGTTTAGAAACGTTACCCTGAAGTCCTTCTCTCTATATGGATGAATGTTATACATGTTTATGCTATATTACTTGATGGAGGATTTTTATGTCACAGATGCCGGGGATAACCTTTTTCAGTACCTTGACGAATTCGTCCTCGGTAAACGGTTTTGAAATCCATGCCGTGATGCCGTACTTGCGGGATTGGCCGATTGTTTCGTCCGTTTCGGCGCTAAGGATTATTATCGGTATGAATTTGCCGTTTTCTAGTTGTCTTGCCTGTTTGACCAACTCGATGCCATCCATGCCGGGCATGGCAAGGTCCGTTATGATTACGTCTACTTTTTCCCTCAGGAGCACATTGATTGCTTCTTTACCGTCATCGGCCTCAAGTATGTCACAGTTGGCGACACACTTTCCGAGTATCTTCTTTACAATCACCTTCATACTCCTTGAGTCATCCACGACTAAAAATCTCTTACCTTTCACCGTTGTTTCCTTCTTCATCCTTAATTACCTCACTGACCCGGTAGTAAGATTTTAACTTAAATGTAGCTCCAAATGCAAAGGTTCTTATTTTCCCGATTGCTCTATTATTGTTTATTGTGATATAGCGCATTTCGATTGGATTAACTACAAAATTCACGGCATTTTTACGGGGTCAAGGGGACTTGTCCCCTTGCAGGATGAGGGTCTGAGGGAGAAGGACAGAGTCCTTCTCCCTTTTTTTTTCTCAAAGCGCCCACCACTTTTTTATGCACCCATGCAGCCCTTATGGTTGCTATAATATGTGCCGACAATATAAAATAAATAGTGAGGACATTTATTTTATGATAATAAATGGTATCGACTTAAAGGATGTAAACTTCTTTAAGGGGCTTAACGACGTTGAAATTGAGGAGATAGGGCCGTATCTGCAGCACGCTTCTTATAAGAAGCGTGAAATGGTTTTTTCAGAGGGTGAGAGGTCTGAGTGGCTTTATGTTGTTATTGACGGTAAGGTAAAGATCACGAAGCTCTCCAACGAGGGTAAGGAGATAATCCTGGAGCTCATCCAGGCGAAGGAGCTTTTTGGTGCGGTGGCGGTGTTTAAGGACTTCCCCTATCCGGCCAATGCCGTGGCAATGGAACCCACAAGCACCCTGAAGGTCTCCCGCAAGGACCTCCTCAAGCTCCTTGACCGCTATCCCACACTGATGTTGTCGTTGGCCTCAATCATCGGAGACAGGATGAAGGACTCCTATGAAATGCTCAAGAGCATAGCGCTTGAGTGTGTTGAGTCGCGCATAGCGTCTTTGTTGCTGAAGTTGGCCGACAAATCGGCATACAATTCGTCGGACAACCTGGCGATGACCGCCGATACAGGCTCCGTCATAGACCTGAGACTCACCAGGCAGGACATAGCCGATATGGTAGGCACAACAGTGGAGACCTCGATCAGGACATTCAGCAAGTTCAAGAAAGAGGGGCTGATACAGGAACGCAACGGCAGGATCGTCATCAAAGACCGCATCGGCCTACAGATGTACAGCCAGTAGCCCCGCGTGATGTCCCGGTGCCTGCTCACATCCTGTAATGAAACATTGTAGATTACATAAGGTTATCTGTTGTAAAATATAGAAACTTAACGCTAAAAAACGGAGGTTTTACACAAATGTCAGAGCAGTTGAAATGGGTAAAAGGGGTAACGGGTATTTTGTCGTGTATGCTCCTGATGGTGGTATTAACCGTGCAGGTTGCAAGGGGTGAGGATGACCCCGTGGTAGCAAGGATTGGGGAAACCGTTATAACTCTGTCACGGTTTAAGGCACAAGCCAAGCAGGCATTAAACGCCAGGGATCGACTCTCCACGCAGCGGCTTTATGACCTGCTGGATGATATGATGGCGGGTATCTTGTTTAGCAAAGAGGCGGTAGAAGAGGGTCTGGATAAGGAGCCGGAGAACATGACTGCACTCAAAGGCGTACCGGAAGACAAAAGGGTCAATATACTTGCCAATCTGTATAAGAACAAGCTCCTAACCGTACAAAGGCCAACCGAACAAGAGGCCGCGGACTTCTACGTAAATAATCTGGGCATGTATAACACACCAAAGATATATAATGGGTTTATGTTCGGTGTCTCCCGCAAAACCGCCGGAGATAAAGACTCTAAGGATAACGACAAGAATTATGCGGATACCTGCAAAGAGGCGGCAGAAGGTATCTATAACCGTATCACAGCCAAGGATTATGAAACCGTTGTAAAGCTCAGGGACGATTTCACAGAGAAGCACCCTGAGCTTAATATATTATTTACACCACTGTCTTACTGGGAGGGCAAGATAAAGGGTAGCCCCTATGACAATGCCTTAAAAGAGTTTATGCAATTACAACCGGGGCAGGTCAAGCTTGTCCTGGAGAAGGACATGTATGTCATCGTCAGCCTTTTAGGCACTTATGAACCCAGTATCTACAAGTTTGAAGAGATTAGAAGCCGCGTAATAAGCGATATGGAAAGAAACAGGTATCAGGAAAAACACAACGAAGCCCTTAAGAGGTTATCGGAAAAATACAAATTGCAAGTATACCCTCAGCACATCGAACAACTGCTCAACGAGCAAAAAGGTAAATCGGAGGTCAAGTCAAATGAATAATCGTCTACACACATCTTTGCTAAATGTGTTAAGACACATAATGATTATCCCGGTGTTATTGCTTATACTTGCCGGATGCAGGGAAGAGACGGTAGAGAAGAAGGTAAACTCGAGGTTTATCCCCGCCGACGGCATCCCTTATAGCGTTATAGCGGTTGATCTCAACGGAGACGGTTTAAAGGATGCGGTGTTTTTCACAAAGTACAAGGGGCTGGATATATACTTTGGGCAGGGCAATGGACTTAATTTCGACAAACCAACCCACATCGACTCCTCCTTAGGTACCGCCATAGGCAGCGGGGACTTCAACGGTGATAAGGTCCCTGACCTTGCCTATACATACGAGGACAAGATACACTTTCTTATAAATGACAGCTCCGGCACAAACTACGACATGTCACACGAGCTTCCCGCCCCCCAATATGGCTTTGACCTAAAGACCTCCGACCTCAATGCCGACGGCATATCCGATATTGCCGCAGTAGGCATATTTGACCGATATCTCTACCTGTATCTGTCCAAGGGGCCGTTGGATTACGAGCTAAAAAAGATGGAAATTAAAAGTCCTCAGTTGTCGGAGGTCTTCTCCGCAAAGTACCTAAACGTTGACGACGTAAACGATGATGGCTTTGTTGACATCCTTGTGCCCGAGCTTAAGAACAATGCCCTGTGGTTGGTAAAAAACATAGACGGTAAGACGTTTCAACCTATATTGCTTAAATCGTTTCCATATGGTGACACCGTTGAGTTTAACAACAGGATACAGTATGCCTCTCTGTTGTTCTATGACAAAGACAGGGACATTTCTTATATCTCTTATGTCAGAGGCGCTAATTCATCAGAGATGTCCATCCTCGCCTTTAACAATAAAGACCAACAGACAACACTCGTTAAGACGGCACCCTTATCGTACCCCTTCCCGGTTGTCATTGAAAAGCTGCCCTCTCTATCACCTTCAAGCAGGAATCTGCTCGTAACCCACTTCTTTAAGGATACATCTACCCCTGGTGCCCTCTCGCTCGTCTCCGTTAATACCGGCGACTTTACAATCACTACGACATACACCTTTAATTTGCCATGTCAAGGCAAGATGTCCGTCTACATGGATTACATCAACAGCGCCCTAACCGCCTGCACCAAGCCCGATGGCCTGAATATACTGTCGTTAGATAAACCGTGACACCTTCCTTCTTTTCCTAACCGTAGATGTATGTGTTGGAGAGGTGACACCACTGTCGTAATGTGGGATGGGGGATTGACGGTGTCATAGGGGTGTAACAGGCTTTGTTTTCTTGCTTAGAGAGTTTTTTGTGATTGCCCTTTACTTGGCATGTAAAATGCAATAATTATGTCATGAATAAAGAATTAATCATAGGACATATAGCAGTCATGCAAGTCAAGGGTGATATACTTATAATTGGATTGCCTGTCTCTGATGGGATCGATTGTATTATTGAACACGTGCAGGAGATGTATTCAGCAGTTGTTGTTGACATCAAAGATATGTGGATAAATTGAATCACACACAGGGGTAAATTTTTTTCCTCAGCAAGGATAAACTTCTCACTTATAGCGCGTTTCGATTGGATTAACTACAAAATTTACGGCATTTTTATGGGGTCAAGGGGACTGGTCCCCTTGCGGGGGGTTCTGAAGGGG
>JADGAE010000062.1 GCA_015232165.1 Nitrospirota bacterium | reverse complement strand
GGAGCATCACGGCCTTTAAGGTCTTGAGCATATCAAAGGAGCTGTCTTCATCGGATGCCTCTGACTTGTCATGTTCGATCTTAACGTAATCGGAAGAGACCTTCTTAACCATATCTATGCCAAGACGTTTGATGGCAAAGTCCACGTCCTGCAAAACAAATTCGTCATCCTTCCTAAAGATACTGGCCTTTTCTGCTATCATCTTGGTAAGTTCGGGGATTTTATAGATCAGGTCTTTTAATATTGCCAGGTTGGTATTCTTGGACTCCAGTTCGGCCATAAGGGTGATGATGGTAGACAATGATTCCTTTCGTATGAATTCCGTGACCGACTCATCAGAGAGTCTGTTTTGTGCCCTGAAGGAGGCATCTTTTAAACGCTTGACGTTCTTTACTATGTACTGCCAGTCATCAAACGGGGTTAGGAGCGCCAGACCGGCCTGTTTGTCATCCTGCCAGACCACCCGAACCTTGAGCTGTCTGCCGGCCAGGGGGATTACCATCTCCGGTTTCTCGAACAGCTCGGACTTGTTCTTCTTGAGCCTTGCGCCCATCATACTTAACTCAACAATGCTACCAGGCGCCCCCACCGCCACCTTGCTTATGTAATATCTTAGGTACTTTCTGTGATTTAGAACGATACTCTCTTCGTTTGTCTCCATATTAGACGCTGTCCTCCTGTCTCATCTTTTTTATTTTCCCGGCCTGACCGCTTTCTCAATACATTAAGATACATTCGGTTAAAGTATATAACAACTCAAACATATTTATCAACAAAGCAAATTGCCTTTTTTATGCACCCTTTATGTTATGATAATTATACTGATATTTTACAATGATTATGCTATGACTTTGCGTAACATGAGTTAGGATATTACGTTATAGCTTGGGTAAGTCTCAGGCTGTGATATGAACAGATGGAGGCTGCGTGCCTCTTGTACCTGCTATAAAAGCAGACTCTTGAAAAAAACATGGTGAAGTGCTTTAAGTGAATATCCTGAGAGATGCCATAACCTCGGCCTGCTCCATAGCTACAGGTCGTTCCTGTATTGGGGAATATATAAGCTACGACACTAATCAATATCCGGCATCGGTGCCCTGTTGCGTGGTCTCAAGGGAGGGATTTGCAGCTGTGGCAAAGGTAATGAAGGAGGTCTATGCCTTTTTGGTTGCCCAATGGGTAAGTGACCTAAGCCTGGAACAGGGTTGTTTTTCGGTCTTTGCGTGTTACAGGAGGGAGTCGGATTACCTCATAGTAAGAACCGATGTCCCCGCCACCGACCCCACGTTTCCAACCCTGACGACCCAATACGTTCCTGCCTACCGCTTTGAGCGGCAGATACACAGCCTCATGGGGGTCACACCGATTGGACATCCCGATCTGAGACCCTGGATAAAGTTTGAGGACTGGCCGCAGGATGCCTGGCCATTACGGAAGTCCTTTGAGGCTTCCCGGCGCATGGAAAGAACTAATGGCCGGTACAAGTGGGTCAGTACCGAGGGCGAGGGGGCCTACGAAATCCCCGTGGGGCCGGTTCATGCCGGCATCATAGAGCCTGGACACTTTCGGTTTCAGGCCGTGGGCGAGCATGTAATCAACCTCGAGGAGCGCCTGGGCTACGTGCACAAGGGGATCGAAAAGCGGTTTGAGTCTCTGGGTTGGCATGAGGGCGTTAGGCTTGCCGGGAGGGTATCGGGCGATACGACGGTTGCGCACAGCCTTGCCTACTGTATGGCCCTGGAGGCCATGACGCAGTGTGTGTCTCCGCCGAGGGCGCAGTGGTTGAGAGCGCTGTTTCTTGAACGCGAACGAATTGCTAACCACCTGGGTGACCTGGGCGCCATTTGCAACGACGTAGCCTTTGCGTTCTTGCTGTATCAGTTTGCCAGACTCAAGGAGATGATTGTCCGCACCAACCACAGGCTCTTTGGACACCGGTTTATCATGGACAGGGTGGTTCCGGGCGGGGTGACCGTGAACATCGATGCCGCCAGTGTCAGCGACATATTGGCCGAGTTGACGTTGCTTGAAGATGAGTTTGAACGACTCGTTGCCATCTACGACGATAACCCATCCCTGGAAGACAGGCTGCGTGATACCGGTTATCTTGCCCCTGAGGTGGCAAGGGAGCTGGGTGTGGTTGGCATTGTGGCGCGTGCAAGCGGGTTAAACGTGGATTGCCGCCTGCATAATCCCTTCCCCCCCTATGACAAGTTGGAGGTCAATGTGCCGGTTCTGGTATCGGGCGACGTCCATGCACGGGCGTGGGTCAGGGTCGAGGAGGTACGGCAGTCCATTGTCCTGATACGCAGGATACTCGGTCTGTTGCCAGGTGGAGACATCTCAACGGAGATCGATTTGCCTGTGGCAGGCAGGGCTGGATTTGCGACCGTTGAGGGCTGGCGCGGGGAGATCATCTACTGGCTCGCCTCTGATGCACAAGGACAGGTTAGTCGCTGCATGGTCAGGGACCCCTCCAGTCTGAACTGGCTGGCGCTTGAGCAGGCCATCCCGGGAAACATTGTCCCGGACTTCCCGGTCTGCAACAAGAGCTTCAATCAATCGTACTCCGGAGGCGACCTGTGACAAATATATTAAGTACCTTATTACTAATCGAATCTGAAGGCATGTAGTCTTGCCCTGATGAGCACGAATCTAATCCGAAGTATCTTACCTGCCAGTGATGAAATATCGGCGTTTCCTCTCCAGGTTACGTTTTGCCAGAGGGTGGAGCCTGAGACGGCGTCGCAGACATCGAGCGTGAAGCCTTCGATAGGAGTTAGTTCCAGTGCCGGCTTGACTTGCAGGAGTTCCACCTTTATTTCGCCCCCCGTGTATGAGACGGCATTGAGACTAAGTCTGCTGCCACTGAATATGCACGGATAGGTATAGAATTCGCCCTTGAGGTTGGACTCAACGGCAACAAAGCCATCCTGCCTGATGGTTGCCATATAGAGTGCGGGACGCTCATCGGTGTACTCGTTGTGTGCCCTGCGCGAAAAGAACACTGGAAAGGCCCACAGGTCCTTGCCATAGGGGACGATGCCGTTGCCCGTGTATACGGTGACCTTATCCGGTCTGTCGTCGTTGGAGATGATTGGTGTGCTCTGGGGGAAGAACCAGTGGTTGGCATCGCGGCTTAGGGCGAGGTGGACATCGACGGTGTCCGTGTCTCTGTGGTAGAGTGCCGGGAGCATTATGTGTGCGTTGTCGGCACCGGGCCATCTGTGGTAGCTGTTTGTGTAGATGTCCGTGTATGGTCCCCAGGATGTCTGCGGCAGGATCAGCGGTCTTGGTGCGGGGAATTTTCCGAAAGCCCCGGATTCCGTGCGGGTTATCATGCGGCGGCCACCTGAACCGTATCGGTTCTTGGGGTGCCACCCGCGCAGGTACAGGACATACTTGCCACTGTCCTCATCAAAGAGACCTACGGACTGTGTATCACTTGTGTACTTGAGGATTGGCTCGGGCAGGGTGCTCCAGTGGATGCCGTCGGGTGAGGTTGCACCATAGAGCCAGTTCTGGAGCGTGAAACCTTCCTCAGACGGCCCCAGGTGTGCGAGCTTGTATCTCTCCTGCGGGGGCGCATAGGGGTCGATAAAGACCGTTGCACCGTGGGCTCCCAGTCTGCCGCCAGTCTCCTTTGAACCAAGACCGTAGACGATGTTGTTGTTGCTCTTGCCCTTGTACGGGATGAGTCCAAAATTGGGACGGTGCCAGTGTTTAAAATCCTCCGACTGCATGTAGCAGAGCTTGTCGAATTCCTGTCCCTTTTCGTTGAAGTCATACGTTGCGTACCACAGACGATACAGGCCGTCTTCATAGAGCAGGGTGCTGTAGGCCCCGATAAATCCAAGCGGGTCGTTGTATACAAACGGCTCAGTGGCAATCTCCGGTCGCATAATCTTTAGTTCGATGCCAAAAGGGCTTAACCACGGCAACAGACCATGCTTATCCTGATAGAACTTCCAAAATGGTATCCCATACCCCGGCTCTATAAACTGCCAGTCCAAAAAGACGTTCTTCCTGCCCCTGATGAAATGTTGCGGGACCGTGCCGATATTCTTAACCCTCATCTTGCTGATTCTTTCTGTTATAAAATTACAAAGAAAAACTGAGCGCCATTGACCTAATCTACACTCTTAAACAAGTATAGCACACCACAAACGAACATAGCTAAGTTTTGCAGGAGGCGGGTGCATAAATTTTTAGTTGACAATGGATTCTTGCTTACGCAGGAATGACCCCTGTTGTCGCCAGGGGCAGGCACATATGGGCGCAATATGCCATTTACTGTCATTACCGTGGAACATGTCCCCGGCTAAGTGGGGGACTTCTTCGTGGCCGGGGTGCCTCACCCCTCCCCTTTCGGGGGAGGTCAAGGAGGGGGTGTGGGCACTGTTGCCTTTCTTATCATTGACAGTTGTGCCTTAAGGTGTTTGATGTTGCCTACCGTGAAGGGCTTGTCTTTGTAGTAGAGGCGCTCAAAGTCCAGGACGAAGGCTGCCGCCGCACTCTTTAGCTCCTCCTCATGTATGGTCCGGACGAACTCCTCAAGCCCCTGGGATGACAACCGCTCGTAGCCATACCCCTTGAGTATACCGGTAAAACGCGCGATCAACCTCAACTCCACAGACCTGCGACTTAACACCAGCCGATACAGTTTGAACAAAACAACCCCCACAATGGCAACTACAATAACAACGACCACCGGCTTGAATCTGTGAAACGAAAGTTTGAGGTTTTTTAGTCGCGTGTGTTGATATATATTCTGAAACAGGGATAACTGCTTATCAAGGTTGTAGTTAATAACCAGGGAGTTCCACAGGTAGTTGATGGAGTCAAAGACGAGCCTGAGCTTCATAAACATCTTTTTGTCATTAGCGGTCGACTCCAGGGATGCCGAAGGTGTTGCGTCAAGCCTGACCCAACCGGTGTCCTTGATGTATGCCTCAACCCACACGTGGGCGTTTTTCTGGAGCACTATGTAGTACCCTCCAACGGCATTATAGATGCCGCCCTTGTACCCGCCTACGACGTTGGCAGATATGCCGGAGGCTCGAAGCATCACGGCAAGGGCGGAGGCAAAGTACTCACAGTTGCCATACTTTTGCTTAAAGAGAAAGTCTACCAGCGGGGTGGAGCTCTGGGGCAGCTTCTCTGTAGAGTACTTGTACTGGCCGTCGCGAAGGTATCCCACAAGGGCCTCCGCGGCCTGTTTTTTGCCCATTCCGGCGGTGAGTGTCTTTGCCAGTGCGATTATATCGGGCGAGAGGTCTTTGGGTAGTTGCAGGAACTTGACTTCGTCGTCTTTGATGGCATAATCGCGTACCGGCAGGACGGATACGACATCGTATCTCAGCTTTGACTTGATGTCATCGCGTGCCATTACGACAAAGTTTTCGTAGAGGGTCCTGTTGAGGTGGTAGACAATGATAGGTTTATCGAGTGTGAACATGTACCTGTTGCCGTAGGGTTCCAGGTAGATAGTCTGTCTGACCATCCTGCCCCTGATGGGCATGTTGTTTAGAGCCCAGACCGGTTCCTGCTCCGTAGCATTCCAGGAGGTTCCGTCAAAGTGGTCAAACACGATGCCTCGCCAGTAGAGGTGCTCGCTGCCGAGGGGTTCCGTCTGTGCCCTGAATATAATGCTTGAGTCCAACTGTATATTTGATACATCACCCAGGAGGACGTTGTCTGCAAATCCGGCCCTGCCCACGGAGGCCTTGCCCAAAAAACCAAGAAAGTGGAAATTCGTCCTTGGCAGTACCAAAAAGATCAACGCCGTAAGCGGAATAGACATAAGCGGGATCAACAGGGAACGCGTCACGATCTTGTAAAGTGAGCCCTTGTCTAACCGCAACAATGGAGACTCCGTGTGATAGGTCAGGAGCACTATGGATATCGAAACAAGGAAAAAGATCAGTACAAAAAACACCATAAAGATAAAGTCAATGGACAACAGCGCGGAACCGGTAAGCAGAAACACACTTAGCATATATATCTGCATGTAATCCCTGAACTTCTTTTCCTCCAGGAACTTAATCGCCAGGAGAATGGCAAGGGTCTCAACAGTGGGTTCAAGGAGGTCCTCCGTATACACGCGGTAGAAGGAGAGCAATATCACCGATACCGACAAGAAGTTGATCAGCCATCGGGGGACAAAGTATTTCTTGCCGTATTCCAGGTACACCGACAGGATAATCATGACCATGAAAAGTCCGCTGTACACCAGCCCTATATATCTGCATACAGACAGATACGCAAAGCCGGCAACCACATATGTAACTGCCTTAAGGACATACTCTACCTCTATTTGATTATGTCCCTTAAGGTATGATGATATGCCCATAATTATATCCGCATTGACTTTTAGTCACATCCTCTTAGCGCGCGTTCTCTTATGATGCAGCTATCGCACCGCAGACACGGTTCACCGGCGGGGGTTGGGTCGTAGCAGCTCCAGGTCATGGAGTAATCCAGCCCGAGAGCCAGCCCCCTTCGTATTATTTCGACCTTAGACATCGAAATAAGCGGCGTGCGGACCTTGAACCTGACCCCTCCCTGCACTGCCGCCTTGGTTGCCAGGTTGGCCATTTCCTCAAAGGCGCGGATGAACTCCGGGCGACAATCGGGATAACCGCTGTAGTCAACCGCGTTGACCCCTATAAAGATGGTATCCGCCTCCAATGTCTCCGCCCAGGCCAGCGCAAGGGACAGAAAGACGGTGTTTCTGGCCGGTACATAGGTGACGGGGATGTCGTTTGCCAAGTTGCCGCTGACCTTAAACCTGTCCTTTGGGACGTCGATGTCTTGTATCGTGAGCGCCGATCCGCCTATCCCTGCCATGTCAAGTGAGAGAACCAGGTGTCTTTTTACGCCGTACCTGCGGGCAATTGCCACGGCACACTCGATTTCGACCTTGTGACGCTGTCCGTAGTCTATTGTCAGGGCGTTTAGGTCAAACCCCTCGGCATGGGCTATGGCAAGCGTGGTTGAGGAGTCTATCCCGCCGCTTAGGAGCACCACGCAGTTGCTCATTTGGACCTTTGACCTATCTTCTTCTCCGTCCCCGCCATGAGTCTGTTGATATTGTCCCCGTGTTTGGAGAAGATAACAACGGTGATGACAGTGCCGATTATTACCTTGACCATTGAGTGTTCAAGGATGTATATGTATACCGGCAGGAGTCCAAAGGCTATTAATGCAGCAAGTGAGGAGTATCTAGTGACAAAAGCCGACACCAGCCACGTCATAACGGTTAAGCCACACGCCAGCGGACTGTAGATGGCAAACACCCCCAGGGCAGTGGCAACCCCCTTGCCACCCTTAAAGGCCAGGAAGACCGAAAAGATGTGTCCCAGGATCGCACAAAGCCCTATAATCCCCTCCGCAACCACTCCGGCCCCTAAGTGCCTCCCAAGTGTCACAAATATGGCCCCCTTAAGGATGTCTGCCAGGAGGGTAAAGAGTGCGGGTAGCTTGCCGGCGCTGCGCAGGACATTTGTGGCGCCGATGTTGCGGCTGCCAACCGCCCTGAGGTCGATGCCTTTTGTCCGGGCTATCAACAGACCAGACGGGATCGAACCCGCTAAAAATGCCCCGACACACAAGACTATATCCGTTGCCGTGAGCATCATATCTTTCTCCAAAAGATAACGGTATACTGTACACCTGATATCATGGCCAGTAGCACTGATATCCATATCGCCACCAGACCAACTCCATAGAGGTTGATCCCAAACAGGGTGTCCTCGAGGATCAAGCACAGTATGCCGGTAATCTGGGCGGCTGTTTTTAGTTTGCCTCCGAGTTCGGCCTTTATGACGATATTCTTTGACAGGGCAACGACTCTTAGCGTGGTAACCAGAAACTCTCTGACCGTGATAATGATGGCAAGCCACACGGAGAGGCTCCCCATGCTGACCAGCAGGAACAATGCCGATATCACCAGGAACTTATCGGCCACGGGGTCCAGGATTATGCCAAACTCCGTGATCTGTCCCAGGTGACGGGCAAGGTAACCATCCAGGAAATCAGTTATCGAGGCAATGCCAAACACCACCGCTCCCAACAGCGGATTGCCGGGTGTGACAAGTATAAATACCGGAATGAGCACGATCCTGCTCAGTGTCAGGAGCGTGGGGATGTTAAACCTTGGCGTACCCATCAACTATCCCGTTATACAGGCCCTTTGCCTTAAGTATCATATCACAGACCTCTCTGACCGCGCCCTTACCGCCCGGCCTTATCGTGACGTAGTGACAGACTCCGGCAGTATATTCATCGCCGTCGGATACGGTGATGCCCAGTCCAACCCTCCTGAGTATCACGATGTCGGGCAGATCATCGCCCATGCAGGCGATCTCCTCATCACTGAGCCGGTATTTGGACTTGAAGTGTTCGTAGACCTTGCCCTTTTGGTCACATCCCAGGAAGCACTCGGTTATCCCAAGCTCCGCGGCGCGTCTTTCAACAGCCACGGATGACCTACCCGATATTATGCACACGACGATGCCGGCCCTCTGGAGCATCTTTATGCCCTGACCGTCTCTGACGTTAAAGGTCTTTAGAGCCTCCGCGTGGGCATCGATAACAATGCTGCCATCCGTGAGCACGCCGTCCACGTCCAGGACCATGGCCCTGACCTTTTCAGCCCTGGCAATAATATCATGAGATATTTCCATCGCACTCTATTATACACACACATACCTTGGAAAAAGAAGGGGGGCGGCAATGTCGAGCTATGGGGGTAAAAATTTTAGAGAGTTTTTGTTGCCCACATACTGGATTAGTATACTGAAATGACACAGGTTTTTTCAGGCATGATAATTGAGTGTGAAATAA
>JADGAE010000061.1 GCA_015232165.1 Nitrospirota bacterium | reverse complement strand
AGGAATCCAGGATGCGTAAAAGTATAGTTACCATGAAATATAAAGAAGATACGAAGATACCATAATTAAAACAATATCTTGAACGTAGTGCCATTGGAGCTGTCAATCTCAAATTCGCCTCTGAGTTTTCGCGTAATTAAATCGCATACGAGATTCATACCCAGCGTGTTAAGTTTTTTTATGTCAAAGTCCTTTGGCAATCCAATACCGTTGTCACCTATGATTAGCTCAAAATTACCATCTGCGTTTTTATCAAATATAATCCATATGCAACCTTCCTGACCACTGGAGAACGCGTACTTAAGGGAGTTTGAGACAAGCTCGCAGATCACCAGCGCACACGGAACTACCATATCGATGTTGAGCATTTTAGCGCTACTGTCCAAGTCCAGCTCTAACCTGATGTCGGCATTATTGTTGTAACTACAGTAGGACTCCAACAACTCCGCTGTTAGTTCCTCCACATATTGAGCAAAGTCCAGTTTGGACATGTCGGCAGACTGATACAGCTTCTCATGTATGAGCGCCATCGACCTGATACGTTGCTGACTGTCCATGAAGATGCCCAGAAGGTGCTGGTCCGCTATCTTTTCTGCTTGAAGGCTTAAGAGGCTGGAGATAATCTGCAGGTTGTTCCTTACCCTGTGATGGACCTCCTTGAGGAGGACAGTATTGTCCTTAAGAGATGCCGACAGGCTCTCGTTTGCCTCATAGAGTTGTAGGGTGCGCTGTCTTACGATGTCTTCAATGTCCTTGTGCCACTGTTCAATCTGTCGTTCGTTGACTATTCTCTTGCAGGCCGTATATAAGGCATCCAGGAGATTAACAGCCTCAACAGGCTTTAAGATAAAGCCGCTCACATTTGTATTTATCAAGTCCCTCAGTGAGCGAGAGTCATCGTATGCAGAGACAACGATAACAATCTGCTCGTTATTGATTTCCTTGATTCGCCTTGTCATAACGATCCCATTCATGACGGGCATATCCATATCTGTAATGACGATATCATGTCTGCCGGACTTATATTTATCAAGCCCTTCCCGACCATTAAACGCACAGGTTACGTTATCAAAGTATTTTGAAAGTATGTCTAACAATGCCTTTGAAGGAATCTCCTCATCTTCCACAAGCAAGACCGTTATATCCTTTGAAACCTTCTTTAATCTTCTGACCATGTCTATCAATTCCATATGTGTACCCTCTAAGGCAGTTTGTATCTTTGCCGGTTATTTTAGTAATATAATACCATAGACATTAAGGAAAAATGGCAAATAAAATTACGGAAATATCCGACAAACTCAAGACACCCGACAGGGGGGGTATTGTAGCCCTGTGCTGGTTTGTCGTGGTCTTGTCTCTATGCCTCATTCAGCAGGTCTACGTCATACGGTTTTTTTACCTGATCATACCGGCGGCGCTCTATATTATCCCCGTATGTTACCTCAGACGTCTGCCGATGTCGGTCAAGACTACTGACATTCTGTTGGGCGTACTGGGGTGTGTCTTCTTTGTGCTGCCCTTTGTGCTGATCAAGGTTGTCGTGATGAAGGGAGCATTTGTGCCTCCTCCTGCAATGTATATACTGACGGTGCTGATGCTCAATGCCATACCCGAAGAACTGTTCTTCAGGGGCTATCTCCAGGAGTCACTTGGAAACAGACCCGCAACAGTCGTTATTGTCAGCGCCATGTTTGCCCTGTGTCACAGTGGAAGGTTCCTTGTCGGCGGAGACATTACACCACTGTTGACCTTCTTCCCCTCACTGATAATGGGCCGGCTATACCTCAAGACCTCCAACGTATTACCGTCAGTCTTGTTTCACTTCGTCGCCAACCTGGCCTTTACATCGTAATAGTTAAGGTATACATATAGAAAGATTGGTATCCTCTTTAAAAAGCATGGTAAATTTCTTCTCATGTTTTAAAGGCATGGATTCCTGCTCCCTGTTCAAGCCAGGGACATGTTTCGCGGGAATGACAATAACAGCCGTTTTTCAAGTGTGCCTGCCCCTGGCTTGAACAGGGGTCATTCCTGTGTAAACAGGAATCCAGAAGACGTAAACGCATAGTTACCATGAAATATAAAGAGGATACAAAGATTATACTATAAATGAGATATAATGGGGTCAAGGGGACTGGTCCCCTTGTGGGTGGGTCTGAGGGAGGGGGCGAGCCGCCCCTGGCACAAAAGGGGCAAAACCCTCCATTCTTTCTTTTCTCAGACGCTGAACTATTGCGGTTTATTTAATTTGCCATTGTCCGGAGAGGCCCTTTGTTGAATATCCTTCGGTGGTTATCCTGAGACCGTCCATGATGTATATGTAGACATCGCCGCTTGTGGTGTCTTGCCAGAGTAGGTCGGCCTTGCCATCTCCGTTGTAATCTCCGATTTTTTTGATCTGCCAGGTCGCTGCTACTGCACGTTTTACATAACCGCCGTTGACTATCTTTGTACCATCCATCAGCCACAGGTATAGGTCACCGCTTGTCGTGTTCTGCCACAACATATCGGCCTTGCCGTCACCGTCAAAGTCTGCAATCGCCTTTATCTGCCAGTTGCCTGAAACTCCCGTGGCAACATAGTCTCCCTTGGAAATGCTGACAGTGTCCATAAACCATACAAAGACCGCCCCGGTGTTGGTGTTTTGCCAGACGATATCGCTCTTGTTGTCACCATCAAGGTCTGATACTCCTTTTAGCTCCCATTCTGCTCCGACGGCCTTTGTTATATAGCCGGCGTTCTTTATATTTGCGCCGTCCATCAACCACACATAGACGTCGCCTGTTGGGGTATTCTGCCACAGCATGTCGGCCTTGCCGTCACCGTCAAAATTACCTGTGGCCCTAAGTACCCACTCTTTGGGTAATCCCCTGGAGACATACCCCTGCGTGGATATCCTTGTGCCGTCCATGAGCCACATATGGACGTCGCCCTGACCGTTGCGCCATACGATGTCGCTCTTGCCGTCGCCATTAAAGTCGCCCACACCCACAATGTCCCAATCCAGCGACACTGCCTTGACAACAAAGTCACCTGAGTTTATGGCGGTGTCTTTCATCAACCATATGTATACATCGCCTGTTGAGGTATCTCTCCACAGGGCATCGCTAATCCCGTTACCGTCAAAGTCATACGCCGCCTTACTGCTACCACTTGGAATAAACGTAGCCGCAACACTCCTGTCTCCGGACATGGTTGTCGTGCACGTCATATTTGACGCCGTGCAGTCTCCGCTCCAGCCGCCAAAGGTTGATCCCGCAGAGGGCGTTGCAATCAATGTCACCTGCGTATCCAGTTCATATGTGGCAGTGCCGGTGTTGCCGTACCATGCCAGGGTCCCTGCCGATGTTGATACCGTGCCATCGCCGCTGCCTTGTTTGGTGACGGTGAGTTTGGGGTTTGTCTGCATACTTAAATTAAACGTTGCCGTTACAGTCCTGTCGGCAAGCATGCTTAAGGTGCAGGTTGAGGCTGAACCGGAACAGTCATTGCTCCAGCCGCTAAAGATCGAACCGGAGTTGGCCGCCGCAGTAAGCGTTAGCGATGTCCCCGGGGTATAATATCCAGTACCGGTCTTAGTGCCCCACGTGATGGTTCCCGTTGACGGCGTTACGGAGCCTCCGCCATTACCGGCCTTGGTTAAGTTGAGCTTGGCCATTGGTTCAAACCTGGCCTCAACACTCTTTGCTCCGGACATAGTCAGGGTGCAGGAAGACCCGCTGCAGTCACCGCCCCAGCCCGCAAAATAGGCATTTTGGTCCGGCGATGGGACGAGTGTTATCAGGTCGGTTGACTCATAGAAGGCCGCGCCCGTGTTGTTTGTCCACGTTATTCTACCCCCTGATGGCGCCACCGTCCCGGAGCTTCTACCGGATTTGGTTACGGTCAGCTTGTTTAAAAACTCGTTTGGCGTAAACTGCGCAGTAACAAACCTTTCATACCACGTTGAAAGCGTACACGACAGGGCCTTGCCCATACCCTTGCAGTGTTTACCCCAACCTGTAAATGAATAGTCCAGGTCCGCATAGGCCGTCAGGGTTACATCCGCCGGGGTCTTGTACATTATTGTACAATTTATACCATCATCCCTACATTGAATCTTGTTGTCGGAACTTACCACCGTGCCCTTTCCCTTAGTGTTGTACTTACTGTCACCTATGACCTGCACGGAGATTCCACCTACGGGACAGGTAATCGTAAACTCCCATGCCGTGCCTGTTGTCCCCGTACAGTTGGGATTGGTAGAGACTGTAATCACACTGGATGTCCCGGAAAAGGCAAGGGGGACGGAGTCTTTTTTACCAACACATCCGGTTGTATATATCTGACTGCCTTCATATAGTACCATAATTTCATCTTCTACGGTATAGGTATCATACTCAAAATAGAAATGCCCGGAGGTAGTACCCATATCAAAGTTGAATGTCTCGGCCAAATCCCCGCCGGCCTTTGTAAGTGTGCCGCAGGACATAGCCTTTACCACCTTGGCCTCACCTATGACTATATACGCATCCTTGCCTCCTTCATTGTCCCATATGGAGGCATAAAAAACACCGGTTTGAAAGGCCGTCGTATTGGATATCGTACCGTTGGTGTTCATAAACTCGGTGCCGCCGGCATTGTCGTAATTATCCGTAGTTGTTACGGTTAAATAGGATTTGCTGTCGGCGCTAAACCGAATCCTCGTGTAGTACCAAGTATCATCTGCTATTACCGTTGAACCATTTACGGAACGAACCGTTGACGTATTTCCGTTTATTACTACATTGGTGGCCGTATCGCCAATGCCAACAGCCGCCTTCATGTAGCCCGCTCCATGTACCTTCCACTTTATGTATGTCTCGGCTGCCGTGAAGTCATAGGCATTTATCGTCCGCTCCATTGACCCTTTGCTTACATCATATCCGTTGATCTGGATACCATCAGCCGTTGATGATACGCTTATGTTTCCATACTCACTATATCCCGTCCAATAGTCTGTTGTCGTTGGTACTATTATGTTGCCCGCATTAGCGTCCACCGCGATTAGTGACAACAGCAAAACAACAACACCGCCTAACCCCTTCATCTTGATCTTCATAGCACTAGCTCCTCCATAGATTCAAAAACTTTGTTACAGCCACCAGGCTTGCCACCCCAACAGGCTCTCCTTCTTCCCCTGTATCAAGTCCAAACATCCTTTTATATATAGCCATATTACCTTTATTAATAGCATATTTATTATGTCACTGTCAAGATTTCAGCAATTCCGGGTGCATAAATTTTTGGTGTGTAAGATTATGGGGTCAAGGGGACTGGTCCCCTTGCGGGGGAGGTCAAGGAGGGGGCGGAGCCGCCCTCTTTGCAGGGGTTTAGGGGACGGAGTCCCCATTCTTTTCTTTGACGCAGCAACCCATGACTTTCTTATGCACCCTCTGAACCACGATTTGAAGGATTAAGGGATTATCAGGATTATGTTAAGAAAGCTTCGTGTTTTTTTTTCCTGTAAATCCTTTAATCTGTGCAATCATGGTTCAGACAGTCACTTGTGCTTCCTTAAGTCAACAGCATTGGGGGTTAGGGGAGGGTGGTAAGTTTACAGTCATCACTGCTTGTTCAGGACTACCCTATTTTGCTGTGACATTATGAAATATCACTGTTGACAATCCTTAAAGACCTTGTTTATAATTGCCCTTATAGCGAGTTTAGATTGTATGCAATACAAAGAAAGAAAGGGGCGGCTCCGCTGTCACAGCGACGTTACCGCGCCCCCTTCAGAACCCCCTGCAAGGGGGACCAGTCCCCCACTGAGCCGGGGGAACTGAGCCGGGGGCGGCTCGCCCCTCGCTGACCCCTTGACCTCGTAAAAATGCCACTTTTGTTGTATTTAACCCAATAGAAACGTGCTATAATAAAGGAATTGTTCAATATGTTTCATAAGCAAAATATAAAGGCACGCCAAAGAACCGGCCCCCACCTCTACTCAAAAATGGGTCAAGGGGTCCGTGACCCATTGCAGGTGGAGTCTGAGGGGGGGGTAGTGCCGTCCCCTTTCTTTCTTCTGCCTTTTCTTCTCCTTCTGCTCATGGTTATTCTGTCAGGGGGTGCGGAGGCGGCGGTGAAGGTATCCGACGTGACGGTGTCGGGGCTGCACTCGGTGAGCAAGGAGGAGTTTTTGTATATGTTTGGCCTAAACGCAGGGGACGAACTAAGCGGCGAAAGGATCAGGGCCGGCATACGGAGCGCCTTCCTCAAAGGCACCTTTGAAAACATTAAGGTGTATGTGGACGACACGCACGTTGTCATAGAGGTCATAGAGCGCATCGATAGTCAACAGCAACCTGATGTGATTAAAGATACACGTGCAAGCAAAGAGACAAAAAAAGGCAAGGACAAGAAAATAAATGTTAGATTCAAGGGATTAAGCGTCTTTTCAAAGGACGCGCTGGTGCAGGAGATGCCCTTTTATGACACCGGCAGCGTCACTGCGGACTCCGTCAACGAGGCCGTACAGACCATCCTGTCGCTGTACCACCAGGGTGGCTACATCAATGCCACCGTTACCGCCAAGACCTGGCAGAAACCAGACTCCTATGATGTCCTCTTTGAGATAGACGAGGGGGATGCCTATGAGGTATCGGATGTTGTCTTTGAAGGGGTCACCATAGACAAAGACAAGCTAAAAGAGGTCATGTCCCTAAAAAAGGGCCGGCCACTAAACTATGACATCATGGAAGACGAAGAGGACGCTATTACGCAACATTACCAATCCATCGGATTTTATGATGTCAACGTGGATTCCTTCGACATCAAGACAACCCCCAAGGACAAGACAGCCGTCATAACAGTAAAACTCACCGAGGGGACCCAATTAAAGGTCTCCAGAGTCAATATAATGGGCAACAACCATATCAGCACAGAGGTCGTCATGTCACTCATAGCCATAGAGGAGGGCACCCCCCTGGATGACGCCAACGTCTTTAGCGCCAGGGCACGTATAATATCACATTACAACAAAAACGGCTACAGCGATGCGGCGGTGAAGGTACAGACCGATGTCGAGAATACATCGGTAATACTGACGTTTAACATAGAAGAGGGCAAGCCATATGTCTTTGGTAAGACCATCATATCAGGCAACAAGCGCACAAAGTGGAAGGTCTTTACGGACACCATAACGCATAAAAGCGGTGACGCCTTCAACACGACTAAACTTTATGAGGAGGTAAAGGACCTTTATAGGACAGGGTTGTTTACCAGTGTGGATTTTTCCGTGGTTGACGGCCTTGGGCAATCAAAGGACGTTGTCTTTGAGGTGAAAGAGTCCAACCACGGTGTGATCGACTACGGTGTTGGCTATGGTGAGTACGAGGGGGTAAGGGGGTTCTTTGACGTTAAGTACATAAACCTCGGCGGCATGAACAGACAGATATCGTTAAGGACAAAGGTGAGCTCTTTAAGCCGGAAGTATTCAGTGGGTTATATAGAACCTCGTTTTACCTCATATTCGTTGCCCTTGACTTCCATCGTATCGTTTGAGAAGCGTGAGGAGTTAGAGGCCAATACCAGGAGGGTGAGGTATCAGCTTGAGAAGTACACGGCCTCATCAAGCGCAGAGAGGTACCTGGGCAATAACATCAAGGGTCAGTTGTCCTATGAGTTTAACCTGGTCAAGACGTGGGATGTCAGCCCCGATGTCGAGCTGTCTCGTGATGACACGGGGACGTTGGTGATAAGCAGCCTTGTACCCTCCGTGCTTCTGGATACGCGTAACAACCCCTCTAATCCCACGGATGGTTTCCTGGTAGGCGCCTCCTTGAAACTGGCAAGCGGGCTGCTTCTCTCCCAAACAAATTTCATAAAGACCACGGGGAACTTTAACTATTACAGGGAGGTCTTTAAGGACGTAACCCTGGCCCTCTCACTCAGGAGCGGCATAGGACAGGGTTGGTTGCAAACCGTAGACCTGCCCATAGTGGAGAGGTTCTTCCTGGGCGGCAGCACAAGTGTCAGGGGCTATGCTCAGGACACCGTTGGACCTAAGGGCAGCAAGGGTTACCCACAGGGAGGTAATGCCTTTACGATGACAAACCTCGAGCTGCGTTTCAAGGTCGTGGGCGACTTTGGGATGGTCACATTTGTGGATACTGGAAACGTCTGGAACGATTTCAAGGATTTTGATCCCTTTGACGTCAAGTACACAACAGGCATGGGACTGAGGTATATGACCGCAATAGGTCCCCTGAGAGTGGATTACGGTCATAAGTTAAACAGGGCCAGGGACGAACAGCCCGGAAGATTCTATTTCAGCATCGGACAGGCATTTTGATACCAATCAATCGTATAATTCTGACATTATCGCTGCTTGCACTCATTGCCTCCTCCGCCGGGGCTGAATTGAGGTTGGCAGACCGCGTGGTTGCCTTTGTGAATGAGACGGCTATTACCTTGAGTGAGTTCAACGAGTTCCATCAATCCACTCCTGACATGACCAACGATGAGGCCATAAGGGTAATGATAAACAGACTCCTGTTAAAAAAAGAGGCATTAAAGCTCAAATTAAGCGGCACGGATGACGAGCTGATCCAACAGTACATAGACCTTAAGATTAAATCGCCCGTTATAATAAAAAACGAGGATATAGAGAGGTACTACAACGAGAATAAAGACGGCCTCAAGGGGGCAGAGATAGAGGACGTAAGAGACGATATAGAGAAACTGCTGATCGAGGAGGAGATAACCGTAAGACTCGACAGCGCCTTGCGGGAACTGTCAAAAAAGTCATACGTCAAGATACAGTTCTGATGCGATTGCCCTGCACTGTCCTTCAGGGCAATCGCATTTGAGCGTAAAGAAAAAAGGAGGGCGGCTCCGCCCCCTCCTCAGACCTCCCCTGCAAGGGGACCA
>JADGAE010000060.1 GCA_015232165.1 Nitrospirota bacterium | reverse complement strand
CCCTTGCAGGGGGTTCTGAAGGGGGCGCGGTAACGTCGCTGTGCGAGCGGAGCCACCCCTTTCTTTCTTTCTTTGTATTGCACGCAATCGAAACGCGCTATAATCCTCAGCTAAGATCGGGGCAGAGATGAAGTTCTTAATTTGCCCTTTTCTTGCCATTTTTAATAGCGATGCTGGTCGGCCATCAGGATTATACAAAGCTGAAATTATCACGTTGGTGTCAAAAACAACCTTGATCATTAAATTATGACTGTTCGTGACGAGACTTTTCGACTATTACATTGATGTCCTCTTCGGTAAAACCTTGCTTTTTAGCCATCATACTGCCGTAGTTGCTTAGACGTTGCCAAGTCCTTTCCTCTATATAGCTGCGTAAAGCCTCGCGAAATAATTCGCTCATGGTTCTGTGTTCCTCTTGAGCAAATTTCTTTGCCTTATTAAACAGGTCCGGCAAAAGTGAAATAGTTATAGCCTTAGTATTTCTCAACATATCTCCTTTTGAATATCTTTTCGGCAGCCGGTAAGATTTTTATTTTATACCTAATAGCTCACACCTCTTTGTTTTTATACCTTTAACCGGCTTATCTCCATAGTATACCACATAATTGTATAGTACCATGTTAGCATCTTATTGTCAACTACTTTTTAGATGCAAAAGACTGTCTGAAAAGAAAGGCAATTTATACCCTTGAAGAGCTTGGTTTCACATGAGCCGTCAGGCAAAATCATGAATCCGTTATAAGGAATGTCTCCAGTATCATAATTCCCTTGTAGACCCTGACCCCTCTGTCTGTGAGTACATATGCCCTGTTTGCATTCTGCGCGACAAGGCCGCAATCCCTTAGCAGCTTGAGGTGGAATACCAGCCGTGTGTGGTCAATCAGGGAAAGCTCCCTGTTTAGCTCCATAAAACGCATGGACTGATGATGTACCAGCTTAATCAACTTGCGTCTTAACGGGTTTGAGATGGTGCCAAGGATGAAATCCATATCGACCGAGTTGATTTCCTTCTCAAATGTGGTCTCCTCGATCTCACGTTTTATGATGTTTAGCAGTGTTTCGAGCTTAAATGGTTTTGGCAGATAATCAACGGCCCCCTGCTTGATGGCCTCTATGGCATCTTCGATGGAGGCAAAGGCCGTGATAATGACAACCTTGGTCTTTGGTCTTATCTGTTTGATCTCCTTTATGGCATCAATGCCTTTCATGCCCGGCATCACGGCATCCATCAGGATGACGTCAAAGCTGTCTATGACGGTCTTGTCTATGGCCTCTTGTGCACTGGCGGCATTGTCGGTGTAATAGCCTGCGGAGGTCAGGATTTCAGACAACTGAAGCCTGACATCCGGGTTATCGTCTACAACGAGTAACTTTATCATTGTTCATCGCCGGCAGGCAAGACGATGGTTACCCTCGTGCCTTCACCCGGACTACTGTAAAACTCCACTTCGCCGTTGTGCTGACTGATTAACTCATGCACGACGACAAGCCCTAACCCCAAGCCGTCCGGCTTGTCTTTTGTCGTAAAACAAGGCTCAAAAACCTTTTGTGCACACTCCTTTGAAATACCGCAACCGGTATCAACGACATCTATTCGTATTTTATTACCATCGGGGCGTGTTGATATCGTGACCATGCCTCTGCCCTCCGGCATGGACTCAATGGAATTGCTCAATATATGAGTAAAGCAGCTCTTTAATGCCATATAGTTACCTCTGGCATAAGCATCAACGGACAATTCATAATGTAACATGGCATTTTCCAACACGCCGGCCATCCCGGTAACAACATCCTTTAAGAGGGTATTTATGTCTACACGCTTAAATTCGGCTCTATTGAGCTTGTTGACAGCCATGAGGTTTCGCGACGCATGTGAGGCTCTGTCTAAATATACCTCGATGATATCAATACCGTGCCTGATTATGGATTCACTGGAGGTTTGTTCTATCTTTAGCCTTAGAAGTTGCAAGGAGAGACTTACACTTGTTAAATAATTATTTATCTCATGGGCTATATTGCATGACACACTTGCTGTACAATTAAAATTGCTTTCATCCTTCTTCCCCTCACACTCATGCGCCACACTAAACAATTGGCTCGTGTAAGGCATACTCTCACGTTTTTCGCTACTCAATAATCCATATTCTCTTCTTTTCCCTGCATAATTATTTAATGTATACAGTGTATACTATAGCCATCGCCTTTGTCAATAGTTCGAATTGCCCCCAGCTAAAATCTATGCGAAACTAACGGGAATGACAAGAATTTCGCAAACCTGATTTATCTTGGTATATAGCACATTTCGATTGCGTGCATACAAGAAAAAAAAGAATGGGGAGCTTTGCTCCCCCTCAGACCCCCTCACAAGGGGTCACAGACCCCTTGACCCCGTAAAGGGCTGGTTGACATATTGGAGAGTGATTATTTTAGCACAAAAAAACATCATAATTATTTCAAATGCGATAGCCCTGAAATGACACGTTATTAACGGCACTTTAATGTGCCGTTCATGTTATAATAGTCTCATGTTTAAGCAATCAGCTATTTTGAAATTTACGACGCTCTATAGACTGGGTAGACCTTTAACGACGGGTATGACAATCCTGCCTGTTGACGAGGACGCCCTGGGACCTATCGATGCTATTACCAGGTTTGATTGTTCCATAGACGAAAACGGCCTGACCCTGACGCACACTCTCTTGCCACATGACAGGGTATTTGGCCTTGGTCAGACACTGGGGGCGTTCAACAAGAGGGGTAAGGTGTACAGGCTCTACGCAACCGATGACCCAGTTCACACCCCTGACAAGGATTGCCTCTATGGCTCTCACCCATTCCTCATCGTAGAGGGTGCCGAGACGTTTGGGGTGTTTCTGGACTATCCCGCCGAAATAATCATAGACATAGGATTTACGCAGGACGACCTCCTTAGGATACGGATAACCAATGTCGATGTCGACATCTATGTGTTTGATGGCCTGGGGATTACGGTCAAGGATATTGTGAGGGAGTTTCTGACGCTCACCGGCAGCCCCTACGTGCCGCCAAAGTGGGCATTTGGCTATCATCAGTCACGGTGGAGTTATCCCGATGAGAAGTCCATTACCGAGCTTGGAAAGATGTTCAGGCAGAAGGGGTTTCCATGTGATGCCATATACATGGATATAGACTACATGGACAACTATAAGGTATTCACAATAAGCGAAGAGCGCTTTGTGGACTTTGAGAGGTTTGTTGTCTCGATGAAGCGGGACGGCTTCAGGCTTGTTCCGATCATCGACCCTGCCGTTAAGGTAGAGCGGGGGTATGGGGTCTGTCGGGAGGGGATGGAAGACGGCTATTTCTGTAGAGACACGGACGGCGACCTGTTTGTTGCCGCGGTTTGGCCGGGATTTGCGTATCTGCCGGACTTCCACAATCGCAAAACCAGAAAGTGGTGGGGAGGTCTGCACAAGAGGTTCATAGAGGCCGGTATAGAGGGTTTCTGGAACGACATGAACGAGCCGTCCATCTTTTATACCCCGCAGGCCGTCAACGAATTCTACGACACCGTACAATATATGAAACATAACGGCTTTGACAAGGAAGGTGTTATCCCCATGTCAAACAGGCCGGAGTATTTTCAGGACATAGTCCATACGGATGACGCCGGCAATCCGGTGCCTCATAACTCGATCCACAACCTCTACGGGTTTAACATGGCGCAGGCAACTATTGAGGGGTTTAACGAGTACATGCCGGGACAACGCTACTTCCTCCTGTCAAGGAGCAGTTGCACGGGCACGCACAGGATAGCAGGCATCTGGACAGGGGACAACATGAGTTGGTGGGAACACCTGCTGTCACACATCAGGATGCTCATGTCGTTAAACATTGCGGGGTTTTTCTATTGCGGTGCTGACATTGGCGGATTTGGCTGTAACACCTACGCCGAGCTGATGATCCGATGGATGCAGTTGGGGGTGTTCTCCCCACTTTGCAGGAATCACTCTGCAATGGGTACCAGGTATCAGGAGCCTTGGGGGTTTGGTCACGGGGCGTTTGAGCTGATGAGGGAGGCGATTAGGCTTCGTTATGCGCTGTTGCCATACACGTACTCGGAGTACATGCGTTGTGTGAGGAGGCTGGAGCCGTTTATTTCACCGCTTTTTGACGCAAAGGATGTCGAAGACCAGTTTATGTATGGCGATTCGATCATGGTAGCGCCCATTTATCAGCCAAACGCAAGGGGCAGGTATGTCACCCTGCCATCTACCAAAAGTGTTCCGGAGCAAAAAACCGGGAGTATCCTGGAGCAAAATGGAAGACAAAAAAGAACACGGTGGCTTCTGTGGAGGTGCTCACGGTATGACGTAAGAAATGTGGAGGTCTATGAAGCCGGGGTCTATTACATGGGTGCCGAACTTGGTGAGATGCTCATATTTATCATGGAGAACTCGCTTGTTACGCTGACTCATCCCGTTGAGTACATAGGACAAGCCGCCTGCCGGTCACTGACGGTCATAGGGTTTGTCACCGACAAGGCAACCTTTTCGCACTACGAGGATGACGGCAGTACGTTTAAGTACAAAGAGGGATGTTTCTCGACCCTGGATATCGTTATCGAGAGAGACGGCGACGACTACGACATCATGCTCTCCAGAAACGAGCACGAGGACGTACCCATTGCAATCACCGAGCTTTTGTTTGAGATATACGATGAGTCAGGACATAAGGCATGCAGACGTGTTGCGGCATAATAAATAACGAAGCATAAATGTTTAGGACATTAGGGTTAAGAATAATGGGGTCAAGGGGGCTGGCCCCCTTGCGGGGGAGGTCAAGGAGGGGCGCGGTAACGTCGCTGTGCGAGCGGAGCCGCCCTCCTTCTTTTCTTCTTTCGTATATAATTAATTATGGGCAGGTACTTACTCTTCTGCTTATCACTTGGTAGCAGGCAGGGTCAATTCAACAGACGGGTATGAAGCGGAAGACAACAAGGCCGCAGAGACTTGCAGAGGCCGGACAGGCAGGCAGAAGGGATAAGCCGATGCCCTGTATAAATCGGGACTGTCGGTTGAGGCAGAAGGGCTGCACGGGGTTTGAGGGCTGCCCTGGCTATAAAACTATCGCAAAGGATTAAGGTGGTTTCACAAGGCAACGATACATTGGCTGAGAGGGTGGTGCGAATGGCGTCCGACAAAGGCAAGACCATTGCGGTTGCCGAGTCGTGCACGGGTGGGATGGTGGCTGCCGGGATCACGTCCGTGCCCGGGTGTTCGAGCGTGTTTCTGGGGGGGGTGGTGTCTTACAGCAATGCGCTCAAGGAGTTGCTTTTGGGTGTTTCACGTCAAACGCTTGCAACCCACGGGGCAGTCAGTCCACAGACCGTCATGGAGATGGTCATCGGTCTGCACAAAATGACTAATGCCGACGTAACGGCAGCAATCAGCGGTATTGCCGGTCCCTCGGGTGGGACGGATGAAAAGCCCGTGGGGCTTGTCTACATTGCCATCAGGGGTTGTAGAGGTGTTGATAGGGTGTACGAGTTCAGATTTGCGGGCGACCGTCAACAGATAAGGCTCCAGAGCACCTCTGAGGCGTTACGGCTAATGCTTCAGACGCTGGGTGAGTATTGCACGTAGGCGTTGTTACAGGGCGTTTCGAGCATATGCAATACAAAATCTAAAGAACACAATGCAGAACGATCCCGCAATTTTCATGGGGCGAGGGCGAATACTACTCCTGTTCATGAATGTTTCTTCTTACAAGCGGGCGACGGGATTCGAACCCGCGGCCTAAAGCTTGGGAAGCTTTCACTCTACCACTGAGTTACGCCCGCAATTTAATAACTCGATCTATTATAATATATGTAGAGAGAAAAAACAATAGGAGGGTTGGTCACATGAAACGATGTCGTTTTATTTTTTTGTTTCTTGTGCTGTTTTGTGCCTTTGACGCCAATGGCGCCATCGTTGTCGGCAACTACGAGGCACAGTTTACCGTTGTCCCGGGTGAATCAGGACGCCCTGAGGACGTTGCCGTCACCCTGAAGATCACATATGACACCACCCAAAGACTCGCCAATGGGTTCAAGTTCGTCGGCACGGACAAGGTCACTCAGGTGAGTGTCAGGGACGAATACGGTGATATCTCCTTTAAGGTTGAGGAACTCAGTGAGACCAAGATCAGCTTTGAATTCAAACCCGTCATGCGTGGTAAAAAGGAGATCACCATAAACTTCCTGATTGCAGGTGCGGTGAAGGAGGGGTTGTTTTCAAGTCAATTCCATGCCCAATGGCTTGGAAACTGGAACATCCCCGTTGACGGGATACGGTACTCCTTTACGTTGCCGGACAAGTACAAACCCGCCAACATTAAAACCAATCTCCCATACACGACAACAACCGACCCCTACGGCAAGGAGATAATCGTAATCGAGCAGACCCCTCTGAAGACCAGACCCCTCAGACTAACATTCAGACCTGCAATAAGTGGACACAAGTTATTATTTCTTATTGGTTGGGGTGTTGTTTCCATGTTTGTTGTTATTGTTGGCGTAACCAAACGACTGAGGTTGCCTCAGCCGCCAGTCCTGGATGCCCAACAACCAACTCCGGCCGAAATCGCATATCTGAAAAAAGGTCTAAAACATGCCGTATGCGTTGATATCTTTGACCTGATACAAAGGAGGGTCTTGCAACAGGCGACAGAGAGAGGTCATATATGCCAAAAGATAGACGATAAGGAGATGAACTCCATCAGCAATGTCTATGAGTATGGTATTGTGGCATTTTTCAGACGACCTGCGACGTTAAGGGAATTCTTTGCCGGCAGCTCCGCAACAAAGGCATTTAAGAAAGACATCCTCAAGGTGCTGACACGAAAGGGATGCCTCCTGAGCAGTTACGACAAACAATCTCTCTTGTCTGCGGTGATATTTGTCTGCATACTGGCCGTGATTGCCCTTGTTGCAGCGGGGAATCACCTGGGGATTGATACCGCCGCAATTGTATTGTCTCTTGTTGTACCGGTGGTATTTATGGTCTGGGTGGTTGTGTTTTTGACGTCAAACGTTAAATCGAAAAGAGCCTTGAAATTCCTGTCTGACCTTGATGATGCCGTAAAGAGGGACAGTCTGATATTTACAAGCAACTCGCAATACAACCCGCTTCTTGGTTATGCCGTTGCTATAATCGGTATGTCCATACTGGTGGGTACAATGCATGACTCGTTGTTGGAGAGCGTCTCCTATGCCCGTGCAATGCACGCCGGGTCGAGCACGGCGTGTAGTGCGTGCAGTGCCGGCTCCGGCGGCAGCAGTAGTAGCTGCAGCGGTTGCAGCAGTGGAGGGGGCGACGGAGGAGGCGGTAGCGGGGGTTGCGGCGGATGCGGTGGAGGAGGCGGTGATTAGGATATCGGGATTCGATTCGTATTTCTATCTCCAGTGGCACATCAATAATCAGTGTAACCTTAGCTGCGCCCACTGCTATGTACAACAGCGCAGACCTCAGTTGAGTGAGGCGGACCTGTTTGTGGTCCTTGGTAAATATACCGCCTTTCTCAACCAAAAAGGCATAAAGGGTCGTATCCAATTCTCCGGTGGTGAGCCGTTTCTATCGGGGGCGCTCATGCCTCTGTTGATGCAGGCCAAAAAGAACGGCATCCCGACCAGGGTCCTCTCAAACGGGACAATGATAACCCCCGAACTCGCCTCCGCCCTAAAACAAACAGGATGCCGCACCGTCCAGATATCCATCGACGGCGACAGCTCCGTGCACAATGACCTAAGAGGCAGCAACGCCTTTGAACGGGCACTGGAAGGTGCCGTAAACCTGAAAAACAATAACATAACGGTCACCTTTATGATGACCGTCTCAATGTGCAATCACCTGAGTCTCAGGCCCGTCTACGACGTCTCAAGGCAATATGCCGACCGGTTTTCGTTCTCCAGGCTCGTTCCCATTGGCACGGGCAGCCGGATGATTAACGATGTCCTGTCGGCAAAAGAGACCCGACGGCTATTTAAGACCTTCCTTGAACTGAGGTCTGACGATACTCCGCCCAACAATCAGATATCCAGACCCATGCGTGACCCCCTGTGGCATCCGTACTTTAAGCGCTGCAACCCCTACCTGCTTGCCGGATGCTCGATAGGGTACAACGGCATCTGTATTGACTGCGACGGGACCGTCTATCCATGCAGACGCCTGCCCATACCGCTTGGAAATATCATGAGGGAAGACCTGGCGGATATCTACAATTGTGAGGTACTCAACCGCCTTAGAGACAGGGATATGCTCAAAGGTAGATGTGGCAGATGCCCTCTGAGGTGGCAATGCGGTGGCTGCCGCGCCATTGCATACGCCCTCAAAGGTGACTATCTACAGGAAGACCCGCAATGCTTTAGATAGCAGTCTGTCAGGTCATAAATAACGGAGCATAAATGTTTAGAACATTAGGGTTAAGAATAATGGCGCGTCAAGGGGACTTCTTCGTGGCCGGGGCGGGTGCGACCCGCTGTGGGAAAATCGTGCCCCATCCCCTCCGTCCCTCCCTCAGACCCCACCCTGCATACTCGGGGAAGTACAGCCTGAACACCTCCAAGTCATTTTTTAAACTTCGCGGCATCTGTATCTCTAAGGGTGCTCTTCGTGCTGTTTACAAACACGTATTGTCCTGCACCGGCCACTGCGTCATAGCTGTTCTTGCTTGCCTCAATAAACTCGGCTAACACTCTCTCAAGCAGAGAATCTCTCTCATCTGTTGCAAACAGTCTTGCCTCCTTGCCTTCTGCTTATCTAACAGTTGTGTCGTTTACAGGTACTGAAACATTCCGTATATTTATTATGTTATAGCGCGTTTCGATTGGGTGCAATACAAGATAAAGAAAGGGGCGACTCCGCTCGCACAGCGACGTTACCGCGCCCCCTTCAACCCC
>JADGAE010000059.1 GCA_015232165.1 Nitrospirota bacterium | reverse complement strand
CTGGCTCGAACAGGGGTCATTCCTGGCTTGACCAGGAATCCAGGAAGCGTAAAATAATAGTTACCATTAAATATAAAGAAGATACTTTTTTTTCTTATTGAAACATGGACATAACTCAAGAACCCCATGGCATTAACAGCCTTATGGAATTTTGCGGCAGGATGTTTGCTTGTGCCAGCATAGATATGGCTGCATTGTTTTGTATCAAGTTCTTTTTAAGGTTGGAGGTGGCTTGAGCATAGTCGGTGTCCATTATCCTGGAAGTTGCGGCCTGGGTATTTTCGGAAGCAGTGTTGAGGTTATTTATAGATGCCTCGAAGCGGTTACTGATGGCGCCGAGCTTTGACCTTTCACTATTGACCTGATTCATGGCGGCATCAATTATATTAACGGCCTGTGAGGGATTTGTCTCCAGGGAGCCCTGTCCGCCATTTGATTGCCCTGCTTGTTGGGCAGCCTGAGGTGACATCACCGAAGCCAGGTTCGCATTTGAGTCGCTCCCCAACTGGTTGATTTGCATATTGCCTACGTCAACTTTTATGCCTTTGTCGCCGGGACCGGTACCTATGAATATGGTCTTTGAAAAGGAGCCATCCAGTAATTTTTGTCCGTTAAAAGACGTTTGCGTAGCCGTGGTATCGATAGTGGACAGCAAGGCATCTGCCTGTTCCTGCATGGATTTGACGTCTTCGGGGCCGTACTGTCCGCTTTGTGCCTGAAGAGCCAGACTCCGTACATCCTGCAGGGTGTCATTTATACTGCTCATGGCACCATCGGCTGTCTGAACCATCGATATTCCGTCGTTTGCGTTATTTATGGATACCGCAAAGGCCCGAACATCGGAACTCATTTTCGTGGCAATGGCCAGCCCTGCTGCATCATCCGCAGCCGAATTAATACGATAACCCGAGGACAGTTGATCCATTATTTTCGGCAAGGCGGACTGAATCTTGTTAAGACTGTTTTGAGCATTTATGCTCGGCATATTAGTATTGATCGTCATGCTCATGTTAACCTCCATGTCTAAATGGATTGTTAAAATAAAGGTCTCTAAAACGGTTCTATTTCACTACACTGTTTTTAGTTTAGTACACAATATACATCATTGTCAAGAGATATTTTTAATCCGTATAGGGATTATCAGGATTTTATATAAAACCTTTTTCCGTATCCTCTTAAAAAAGCAGGGTAAAATTTATATTGCCTGTTGAGTTAACTCCGGTCAAGAAAAAAAAAGTGGCGGCTCCGCTCGCACAGCGACGTTACCGCGCCCCCTTCAGAACCCCCTGCAAGGGGGCCAGCCCCCTTGACCCCACCAAAGTGCTATGTTTATGCTACTGTTCTATGTCAGCGGAGTAAACTACATAGGCATTAAATTTATTTCCCGGTTAAAAGGCATGGATTCCTGCTCCTTTCCCTGTTCAGGCCAGGGACATGGTTCAGGCCAGGGACATGTTTCGCAGGAATGACAGTTACAGCCGTTTTTCAAGTGTGCATGCCCCCCTGTTCAGGCCAGGGGCAAGCTCTGGCTCGAACAGGGGTCATTCCTGGCTTGACCATGAATCCAGGATGCGTAAAAGTATAGTTACCGTGAAATATAAAGAGGATACCTTTTTCCTGTAAATCCTCTAATCTGTGTAATCCTGGTTCAGACAATCCCTTGTTTTTTTTTACATGTAACATTGCCAAGATAAATGCAAGAAAAACAGTTTATGTCAACCCTGAATTATCCGTTTTTTGGGGTTGACACATTGCGGCTATTTTGTTAAGCTACTTATATGGATGAAACGCTGTATAGCGGTAAAACCGACGATATCATTAAAGCTGTAAGCATTCTATATGTTGAAGATGATGATGAGGTAAACAGACAACTTTCCGTCTTTTTGAGGAGGCGTGTAAAAATGCTGTTTAGCGCCTATAATGCTCAGGAGGGGCTTGATCTGTTTAGCATACACGCCCCGGATATTGTAGTTACCGACATAAACATGCCTAACATGGACGGTATTCAGATGGTCAAAAAGATTAGAAAAATGCGCCAGGATACCAAGATAATTGTTACCACCGCTTTTAATGATGAGGAGTACTTTATCAGGGCCATAGATGCCAAGGTAGACAGCTTTATAAAAAAACCAATAGACCCGTACAAACTCCTTGAAGCTATAGAAAAAAACGCAATTGATGCCATCCATAAGCGAGAGATTGATGAAAAAAGCAAACTCATCGACCTTATACTCAACAACAGTGTAGGTGATGCCGTAATAGCCGTCGATGTAAACGGCAATGTAATATTTATGAATCCCACGGCCCAGTACATAATCGGATGCCTCGTGGAACACGCACATGGCAGGCCAATATCGGAGATGTTTACCATAAAAAACGATTACAATAATGAAACCTTCACACTTAAATCATTCATACGGGACGAAGTGGTTGATCTCACAAATCACATACTAATGCTTCCGGGCGGACAACTATTGACGATATATGGGTACACCTCGCCAATAAGAGACCATAACAACGGATTTATAGGCGTTGCGATAATCTTCCAGGACCTCAACAAACTTAAGCAGGCACAGGAGAGGTTAAGCTATCAGCGCGAGAGGTTCATCTCCGTGCTGATCCATGACCTAAAGACGCCGTTAATTGCCATATCGGGATATGCCAGACGCTTATTGCTTGGCAAGGCTAAAAGCGATGAGGAGAAGCTCAAGGTCGTTAATAACATCAAAGACATCTCGGAACACCTGCTTAACACTATCGAGGATACATCGTGCCTGCTCAAGGAAAAGGCTGACTTGAGGACCTTCATACCCGAGCACTTGCAGTTTGACAAGATACTGACGATGGCCGTCATAAACTGTTTGCCTGCAATGGAAAGCCGGGGCCTCAGCCTCACGCTCAACAACTATGAGGGTGTGCACCACTGCGGTATTCGACATATTACCCTTGCAGGCGATCAACGACAGCTCATAAACATGATAGAAAACCTCTTAAGCAATGCCACCAAGTATGCCAAAAGTAGTATTTGGGTAAACTATGACAAAGAGGATGTGAGCGTCAGATTAACCGTTACGGATGATGGTCCGGGCATCGACGAAGGATATATAGATAAAATATTTGACCCGTACTACCAGGTCCCGGGTAGCATAAAGGGGACAGGTCTTGGCCTTTACAGCGTAAAAAAGGTGGTGGAAAACCACAAAGGTTTCATATGTGTAAAATCACATATAAACGTTGGCTCCACTTTTGAGGTCTCCCTGCCGTGCGACCCCTGATTTATAGCTCGTCCGGGGACATGTTTCGCGGGAATCCATTTTCAAGAACTGCATTAAATGCTGGTTTATAAAAAAGTGCGAAAGTATGGACCTTTTTTTTAGCTGTCTTATACGTACAACCCAATAGGTAGTGATTCTCCAAAGACGGCCTTTTCCTCTTCCCAGTCGATGGGTACGACCTCGTTGATTGGCTGGATGTAGCGCTGTGCCCACTCGTAGACGCCGAGGCGTTGTACGACCTCCTGTCTCAAGGAGTCATCAACGTCTCTGACCCTGTCGCCGGTCTTTCTGATCAACTGCGTCAGCAGGTTGGCAAATTCGTGAGGCTTTGGCCAATCAAGCACCATGACATGCCGCACCCAACTATGTACCACCTCTTTTGGTACCACCATGTTGACCGGACCATGAAAGGGTTGCCGCGCCCCAACCCTCGACAACGACCAGCAGTACCTTGCGTTGCCCCTGTCTTTAGTGATGAGTTTAATGAGCTGATTGCCCAACTCCGCCTTGACCTGCTCGGAGAGGTGCTCCAGGCTTGCGGCAAGCATCCAAAGCTCAACAAGCTCCGCCCCTTGCAGACGCGCGGCCTCCTTCTTCTTGCGCGATTGAAGTATAGAAGGCGCTATCTTCTTAAACAACATGTCCTGATGCAGTCCCGAAAGACCACCCGCAACACGCCTCCACAGTATCCACCACTCCAAACGACACTGTCCGTCACGTACAAACCTGATGCCTTCGGCGTATATCTTCCAAAGCTCCCTGATACGATGCTCATCAACCGGATGACCAAAGCCGGGCCGCAACAGAAACCCTGCGAGATTCAACCACCGTGCCTCATACCGCGGGGTTGCCAACCTGCGATGTCGCAACTCTATCAGGACATCCCACAGCGTCCGTATGGTCAACAGGGGCCACATTGTCCTGTCCAGGGCGAGGGTCTGCTCCAGCTTTTTGGTGATGTTGTCCGGGGTGACGTTCGTGTCGTCGGAGTCGAAGGCCTTTCGTATGAGGTTGGCGGCCTCCTGTATGTTCGTCTCATCGATGGTGCGGTCAATCACAGTGGCATCCTTTGGGGCATCCGCGGGGGCATCCTCTGTGGCCCCGCGCAGTTGAAAGGCCAGCTTCCACCTGTGGGTCGTGCTCTTAGACTCGCAATAGACATCCAGGGTGCCGTACTCGTTTAACCGGACAAACAAGGATACCGGAATCTTGGTTACTCCGGTCTTTTTGCCAAAATACAGGACCGTCTTTATCGCAGGCAACTCGACGAAGGCATCGCGCTCATCAACGATCAGGTCGCCCACCTTGTCTCCAACCCTGAAACTGGAGCAGTACAGCGAAAAGCTCACGGGATTATTGGCCAGCACCTGGAATTCAGGCTGTGCAATGTGCAATTGCTGACCCTCCTCCAGCCCCTTGGGGGCAACGCAGACGACGGTGATGGGGTCTGTGAATTGACTGTGGGGGCCTTCCGTGCCTTTGGTCTTACGTGCAGGCTCCACCGCAATGTAGTAGGCCTTGCCAGTTCCCCCGCTGATCCTCATGCCAACGCCCCTGAGCACCTGCCCATAGTAGGCCGCACCCAGCGCAACGGCATGATCAAGCCGGTCGTTGTCCAGTACCTGCAACGACCAGTCCTCCCCCGCCGCAAACCAATGATGCAGCGCCTCCGTTACGGCAGAACGTATCAGGGCAGACTTAAACACTCCGCCGTTAAAGAGCAACACGTCAGGGCGCACGATACTCAGTCCGCTTTGTGGGTCAACTACTCTTGGCAGTTGCGGGTTTATGGCGTGTCTCCTAAGAAACAGGGAAAGGTGCGTCGTTATAGTCGGGTCCGATACATAGGGCAGACCAAGCTCCTGAAATCCGGATGTCCTGCCCTTTACCGGCTCTTGTCCAATTGGCGTCTTCTTAAAAAAACCGTCTAATATTATTTTAGATACCTCGTCCCTTGTCAAAACACCCTTCATTGCCCCTGCGATGACCGAGCGTCCCGTGCCCAGGACCGACAACTCCACGGAATCCCTTGAGGCATCGCCCAACAACTCCTCCTTGGCGCTGCGGCACTGATGCCACAGGCTTACCCACTGGTTGAAATCCAGCTTGCTTTTGTTGGCCATGAGTTTAGTTTCCATCTCTTTGGCAATTGCCAGGTCCATGTTGTCGCCACCCAGCAGCAGGTGGTCTCCCACGGCAACCCTCTGAAACGCGAGCTTATCGGCCTCTTGTGTCACGGAGATGAGGTTGAAATCGGTCGTCCCCCCGCCAATGTCAAAGACAAGCACGAGCTTATCCCCGCCCAACAGTGTTGACCTGTCTCCGGCCTGGTGTGCGGCTATCCACCAATAGAAGGCAGCCTGCGGTTCCTCAAGCATTGTAAAGGACTTCAGTCCCGCCATCACGGCGGCCTCGGATGTCAGTTCCCTGGCCGGCTCGTCAAAGGAGGCCGGAATAGTCAGGATGATCTGTTGATTTTCCAGGCAGTTGTTGTCGCCGCCTGCGGCAAACTCATAATTCCAGGCGGCCTTTATGTGCCCCAGGTACATTGCGGAGGCCTCAACGGGAGAGACCTTGCCCAAGGCCGCATCCCTTCCCCAGGGCAGGATCGGCGCCCTGCGCTGGACGCGATTGTGACACAGCCAGGACTTGGCTGAACAGACCAGGTTACCCGGGATTTTGGCACCCCTTTCCCTGGCCAGGTGTCCAACCACGCAGGCGGTCTCATCACTGTTATCTGCTGCCGTAACCCCTGTCTTTACCGATGTCGTCCAGGGCAGGCTGTAGTCATCGGCCTTAAGCTCAAATTGAGTGGGCAGGTACATGTAGGATGGCAGGGTGTGTAGAGCCTTCACACGTGCCATATCAACCAACTGGGGGATGTAAAAGGTCCGTATCTCCGACGGCGAATCCCCCGCCGTGTCTATAAACGATACCGCCGAATTCGTAGTGCCAAGGTCTATGCCTATAATAAAACGTGATGTCTTCACTGTGGAATCAGGTGGCGGATTGGTCGCCGGTTCTTACGTTAAACTCGAGCTTCCACTTGTTTGTACCCGTAGAATGTTTGCACCACAACTGAAGCGACCCCGTCTCTGTCAGATAACTGTGCATCTTAACGGGTATGACGGCCCCTTCAGTGCCATCGGCAGCGAGGGTGGTTTCAAACGGTGCCAGTTCCATTAACTGTTCCGTCTCCCACTCATCGATTATCTGTCCTGCAACGTCGGTCTTTCTGGTGGTGGAGCTAAGGAATCTGAACGTGGATTGTTCCCCGACGACGAGTCCAAACTCCTGTCCCTCGATGACGATATCCGTGCCCTCCTCCATCCCAAATGGGACAACACACACGGCCTTAATCGGCGGCGTCATCCCAGGGACGGCCGGCATGGCAGTCTCTATGCCAACGTAGTATGACCTACCCGCTCCAGCACGGACCCTGATCCCCTTGCCCCTGCGAGTAAACCCGTAGTAGGTTGCGCCCAGTGCCACCGCTATGTCGGGGTCGTTACCCCGGAGCACCTCCACGGCACCGGAACCCTCGGCCTGCAACCACCGGTTAAGTACATCCACGATGCGCAGACACAGGTCGCTCGCCTTTGTCACACCACCGTTAAAGAGTATCTTGGTTGGATGTATAAAGCTCTTTTCGTGTGTGGGCTTGGCATGGGGTTTTTTGGCGGAGGTTGTTGCCTTTGGGGCGGAGTCTTTTTTGTGATGCGTTGAGTCATCGATCTTTTGGACGTGTTGTCTCAGGAACCTGGACATGTGTTTTGTTACGGCGGTATCTGCCGCGTAGCGGAGACCGAGTTCCTTGAGTCCGGTGGCGCTGCGCTCTATTGGAGAGTCGGAGGGATTGCACACGGGGAAGAAGCCGTCCACGAGGGTCTGTTGCACCTCTTGTCGTTGGAGTGTTGTCTGTATGGTTCCGCCAACGACCGAGCGGCCACGGCCAAGTACCACGATGGGATGAGTAGTAACATCGGGGTCGCTCAACATCTTTTCCTTGGCCTCTCTGACGCTCTGTATCAGGCCAAGCATCTGGTACTGGTCGAGGTTGACCCCCTGCTGGGCAAACCCATTTTTAACGGCATAGGCCATAGCCAGGTCCATGTTATCACCACCCAGGAGTATGTGGTCGCCCACGGCTATGCGCTTTAACACAAGGTCTCCATCCTCCTGTGCAACCTCAATGAGGCTGAAGTCGGTCGTTCCGCCGCCTATATCACAGACAAGGATTATATCACCGACCTTTGTGTACTTCCTCCAGTCATCCCTGCTCCTGTTGAGCCAGGCATAGAATGCGGTCAGGGGTTCCTCCAGGAGGGTTATGTTGGTCAGTCCTGCGGAGTTGGCCGCCTGGACAGTCAGTTCACGTGCCACGGCATCAAAGGAGGCCGGCACGGTTATATAGACTTCCTGATTTTCCAGGGCGTATTGCGCGTTGTCCGCCGCCATTGTGAAGTTCCATGCCTGGCGGATGTGCTTAAGGAAGTAGGTTGATACCTCCAGTGGTGAGTGCTTTTTGACGGACTCGGGGGCCGAGTATGGCAGGATGGCTGCCGTCCTGTCAACCGCTTGATTACACAGCCAGGACTTCGCACTTGAAACCAACATCGCCGGCGACTGCGCACCGCGTCTGAGGGCATACTTGCCCACCACGTAAGGGATGTTCTCAGCCCAGGGTAATTTGTAGTGTTTCTCAGGGTCTTCAACTCCAGGGGGTATAAACAAAAACGACGGCAGATACGAAAGCCCCTCAACACAGCCCATGTCGGTTATCTGGGGAATTGTAAACAGGATGCTCTCTATGCCTTTTCCGTTTTCAGCCTCATTTTTCGTCCCATCTGTATTGTTGTGCGTGTCAATGTATGCAACGACACAGTTTGTTGTACCAAGGTCAATACCTACAATATAACGTGTTTGTTCCATAATATTACCTCCCTGTAATAAGTTACCCCCGGGTCACCGGGCCCCGTCCACTCCAAAATCTCTCAGCTTGTCTACCATCTCCGGTGTAATTAAGCATGATTAACTATAATGTTGCCGTCTCCAGGATTTTTTTATTAAAGTATCTCTATCTCGGCAGGCTCTATAACGACGAGGTTTTGATTTTGCTCCGGCAGTCTGGTGCCGGCAAGCCTCCATCCGTTATGCCTCAGGATTCCTTTAAACGGGGGGTCTCCGCTTACATTTCCGGTGATGCGGATAGCGGAGGGGTCAAAGCCTATTTCCACGGTAATCTCACTCCCCTCTGACTCTTTCCGTATAGGTTCCAGGCTCAGGTACTCTGTCATGGCCTCCTTGCACTCCTTGTGTATGCTCCTAATAGCATGTCCAACCTGATTGTCATCAAAGGCGCTTATGTCCTCCTGCAGGAAATCGATCAGCCGCCCCTTCTTTTGAAATATGGCAAGCACCTGTGCCACCTTTGCGGTGATCGTCCGAGCCACTTTTTCCGCAACCATCGCGTCTATTACCTCGGGATCAGGGGGCTTTTCTATCACCCGTGCTTCGGCTGCAACGGGGGACTTAACCCTCCGGGCGGCATCCTCCGAGCGTTTCTTTGCCAGCATCTGCTCGTTAAGCTCCATGATTATCCCGCTCATGATGAGCTTAATCATCGCATAAAGCACAAGGGACAACAACACACCCAAGGCAACGAGCACCCCGGCCCTGTTCGATGCACTCAAACCACTCAACCGAGGAAGCACAAACGATAAAGCACCCATAGCCCCGGTTATAAAACCAAATAACACATAAAGTACCTTCTTTAAATCCACCATTACTTTTCTTACCTCAGCCCTTATTATAGTCTCAAAACTTATACAATGTAACAAAAAATATGAACGCATGTCAAGTGGGAGAAAGCTGAAGTGTAATCAAAAAAAAGGTAGTCCTGCACAAGTAGTGATGACTGTAAACTTACCAAACCCCTAATGCCGTTGACTTAAGGAAGCACAAGGGACTGTCTGAACCATGATTGCACAGATTAAAG
>JADGAE010000058.1 GCA_015232165.1 Nitrospirota bacterium | reverse complement strand
AGAAGGGGCGAGCCGCCCCTGGCTCAAATGGACAGAGTCCTTCTCCCTTTTTTTTCTCAAGGCACCCACCACTTTTTTATGCGCCCCGCTCGTTGATATATTCACTATTTATAAGTTACACTAATTATGTATAGATACAATAAGGAGGCATTATGTGTCATGGAAGTTTTTGAAAGGGTGGAGAGTTTAGAAGCAACAGTGGCTTGGTTTGTCAGGGAGACAAGGGCATCGCTTGACAGGCTTGAGCGAACTGTTGAGAAGTCAAGTATAGATAGTGAAAAAGCAAAGGCAGAGATTGAAAAAATAAAGACAAAGACTGAAGAAACAAAGGCAGAGATTGAAAAAATAAAGACAAAGACTGAAGAAACAAAGGCAGAGATTGAAAAAATAAAGACGAAGACTGAAGAAACAAAGGCAGAGAATGAAAAAGCAAGGATAGAGAATGAAAAAGAAAAAATAAAGAACAAAAAAGAGCGGGATGAAAAAATGGAGGCCATCGAGGCGAAATGGAATAAGAAGTGGGGAGAAACCGCCAACAGGCTAGGTACGCTCGTTGAGGATGTGGTTGCTCCAAACATTGAGGGACTCGCATTGAGTTATTTTGGTTGCAAGAGGATAGATATCTTTGCTCCCAGGATAAAGAGAACCAGCATAAGAGACAGGTCAAAGTTGAGAGAATTCGATTGTATTGCCATCTGTGAAGATTGCATAATCGTTAGCGATACCAAAACCACACCAAGCGTTGATAAAATAGATGCTTTTATAGAGGTATTAAAAGAAATTTTTGATTACTTTCCAGAGGCGGAGGGTAAACGGTTAATTTCAATATTTTCCTCTCTGTACCTGTCAAAAGACCTTGTAACATATCTTACGCGAAAAAACATCTATGCCTTGGCAATGGGGCGTTCGACTATGGAGTTGCTTAACCGGCAAGAGTTAAAAAACAAGGTGTGACTGTATCCTATTTAAAAAGCATGGTTACCATGGAATATAAAGAAGATACTTTTGACTTGTATCTAAATTTATTCATCAGGGAAGGTTGCCTTTAGTTCAACCGTGCTGCCTTTTTTTATCACCGTGTTGGGTGCGGGCAACTGGCCGTTGACCCTCACTCCGGTGCCGGTTACATTGACTTCAAGCCCAAGGGACTTTGCAAGTTCCTCCGCCTGTGAGACATCCTGCCCAATGAAGTCGGGACAGTACACCGGTGAGACATACGGCCCCTTGCTCATCACCACGGAAAGCTCCTTTCCCCCGCCCTTGTCATCAGGGGATGGCCGTTGGGCTATCACCTTGCCCGCCTCAACCGTATCGGAATGTACCTCGATCACCTTTGCGACGTCCTGTTTGTTGGCCGAGTCCAGAGCCTTTTCTACGGGTTGACCACGCAGGTCTTCAGCGGTCTGAGAACGTTTGCCCTTACTCATGACCACCGAAATGGTTCGTCCTTCTTTTATCTTATTGCCGGCCGGGATGTTCTGTTTGGCTATCTGGCCGTTTGGGATGGCCTCGTCGTAGGTCTCTCCTTCCACCTTGAGGTAGAGCTTGACCCCGCTCAATATCCCGTTGGCATCCAACAGACTCTTGCCCCTTAAGTCGGGGACCGCTATGCTCTTGCTCGTGGTCAACACCCCAAACGTTATGTAGCCCGTAATTACCGTCACTACGCTGAATATGAAAAAAAACAGTACGATCCGTAAAAATACCTTCATAGCCTTGTCATCACAGTAAAGAAGAAGCCATCCGTTTGATGGACATCGGGAAAGGCCCTGTAAAAACCCTCCGACGACACCATCACCGGCGTTTGCCCCTGTGGCGCTTGCGTATGGTCGTTAAAATCGCCCAGGTCTATTGCATATTTCTTCTTTAAGGTATCCATGTTATTTATTATACGGAAATTCTCATTTTTAGTCAAGAATTCTTTAACAACGTCCTCTGCCTCATCAGGCTCGGTCGAACACACCGAGTACACCAGGAGGCCGCCTTTTTTCAGGTGTCCTGAGACGGCCTGAAGCAGGGTGAGCTGGTGTTGTGAGAGCTGTTTCAGGGATGCCTCCGAGTGTCTGTACTTAATATCGGGGTTTTTCCGTATCACACCCAGGGATGAACAGGGGGCATCAAGCAGTATCTTGTCAAACTCCCTCTGCTGAACGGGAAGCGCCCTGATGTCGGCAACAACGGGGGTTATGCTCGTTATCCCGAGGGTTTGGGCGTTTTGTATTATTCGGTTTACCCTGTTCTTGCCGGCGTCAACGGCCAGTATTTGGAGCCTGTCACCTCCCAGTGCGGCCATGTGTGTGGCCTTGCCTCCCGGTGCGGAACAGGCATCCAGGCAGTAGTCACCCTCCTGTGGGTTGAGCAGGAATCCCACCAACTGTGATGCCTCATCCTGGATATACACCCTGCCCGTTAGCGGCTGTAGTGCAGACATGGGGACGTGTTCCTTTAGCCGTATACCATGTGGGCTGTATCGGCAGTGCTCATACCCTATCCGGAGCCCGTCAAGCTCTCCTGCTATTTCATCCCGTGTGGCAGCGATGGTGTTGACCCGCAGGGTGAGTGTCGGTGTGATGTTGTTGGCCTCTGCCAGGGAGAGTGTCCTGGTTGCTCCAAATCGCCTTAGCCATCTCTCTATGAGCCACTGCGGGGTAGACGTGGAGATGACGATATGTTGCAAGGGGGACTCCTGTAGCGATGGTATGAGCAGTTGGTGTCTGTCTCTCAGGAATTGTCTCAGGACGCCATTTACCACCAGAGCTTGTTTACCGAAGGCCTTTTCGATTTCGACCGACTCGTTGACCGCTGCCCAATCGGGCACCCTCATGTGGGTTATCTGATATATGGCAAGTCTCAGGTTGTTCATGGTAAATGGCTTAAGACCGGAAGGTTTCTTCAGGAATGCCCTCAACATCCAATCCAGGGTGTCCCTGTACCGGAGCACGCCATAGACAAGCTCCATCAAGAACGCCCTGTCCCGCTGCTCCAGGTCACCGGCAGACTGCTCCAGGACGTCCTTAGGTAACCCCCTACCCGAGGCAACCGTATCAAGCGCCCTAATAGCCGTCAACCTCACGCTGTCCGCCTTACCCTTCATGCTATGATTATAACAGAAAACAAAGGGCAAGCACGGTAAATTTGTTACATTACAGCACTCAAGGAAAAGAAAGAAGGGAGGCTTTTATCAGCGATTCAGGGTGTAAAATTATTGGAGGGGCAAGAAAATTTCTTGAGCAGATACTTCCTTTACATCTTTTTGTATCTTCTTTATATTTAATGGTAACTATGATTTTACGCTTCCTGGATTCCTGGTCAAGCCAGGAATGACACACTTGGAAAACGGCTGTAACTGTCATTCCTGCGAAAGCAGGAATCCATGTCTTTAAACCATGAAGTTAATTTACCATGCTTTTTAAAGAGGATACTCTTTTTTTGTGACAAAATATGTCAATCAGATGCTTCTTGTTACAGCCTGTGTTTTTTATGCACCCGTCCTTTTTTTATATGGATGGGATATAATATAACATTAGTGTTCTTTTGAACAAACATGGATGACAGAGATAAACTCATAGAGCAGCTTAAAACGGAACTGGAGGATAGCCGGAGACAGGTTGTTAAACTAAAGGGGCAAGAACGTGCGCTCTCTTGTACCAGACGTGCGCTAAAGGCTGTCAGGGAATGTCAGGCGGTGTTATTTAGCTCCAGGGATGAGACAACGCTGCTTGAGCAGACGTGCCGTGTTGTTGTTGAGAGGGCCGGCTACAGGCTGGCGTGGGTTGGGTATGCGCAGGATGACAAGGGCAGAACGGTCAGACCGGAGGCCCAGTTTGGTTATGAGGACGGTTATCTGGCGTCAATACGCATATCATGGTGTGATGATCCGTTTGGCCGTGGCCCTACGGGTACCGCCATACGCACCGGTAAACCGACTATATGTCGCGACATATTGACCGACCCTCAATATGAGCCGTGGCGTAAAGAGGCTGCCATGAGAGGCTTTGCCTCTTCAATTGCATTGCCATTAACCCGTGACAAGACCGCCTATGGTGCATTAAACATATACGCAACCGAGCCCGATGCCTTCGATGAGGACGAAACAAACCTCCTGATGCACATGTCCGATCTGCTGTCATTTGGGATAAACGAGTTCAGGATGCACAACGATATGGTCAGAATAAACGAGCAAAATACAAATAACGCGAAACTCCTGGACCTCATATTCAAGCACACGATAGACAGCATCGTCCTCCTTGACAAGGATTTTAATTTCATACGGGTCAGCGATACCTATGCAAGGGCGTGTCAGAGGGAGATATCAGAGTTCATCGGGCGCAATCACTTTGAGATGTATCCGTCCAGTCTTAAGGATGAGGCCGAGGATGTCAAGGCCGGCAAGTACGTCTACAACAGGAGCGAACGTCCGTTTGTGTTTCCGGACCACCCGGAGTGGGGTACGACCTACTGGGACTTGGGGCTGGTGCCTATACTGGATGAGCGTAATGAGGTAAAGTACTTCTTGTTTACCCTGCGGGATGTCACCTTACAGAGGCGTTACAAGGATGAACTTATGGCGTTAAACGCCGGGCTCCAGAGAAGGGTGGATGAGGAGGTTGAAAAGAACCGACGTAAGGACCAGATAATGTATGAGCAATCGCGTCACGTAGCTATGGGTGAGCTGTTGTTTAATATTGCCCACCAGTGGAGACAGCCGTTGTGCTCAATCGGCCTTATGGTTCAGGACATAGAGGATGCCTACAGGTTTAATGAACTTGATGCCGCGTACCTGGAAATCTCCTCAAAAACTATAATGAAGGAACTCCTGTACCTGTCCAACACCATAGAAAACTTCAAGGTCTTTTACGCCGGCAGTAGTGATAAAATCAGCTTTAATCTCTCGGTTACGGCAGACAGGGCGTTGTCGGTAATGATGGACTACTTCAAGAGCAGAAAGGTAACTGTAGATGTTGATATTGACCGCATGATCAATATAGATGGCAACGTTAATGAGTTCTCACAGGTGATCCTGAATCTCCTGACGAACATAAGGGATGTCTTTGAAAAACGACAGGTTGCAAATGGCGTTGTAAAGATAGTATCATATAGAGAGTCGGACACCGGCAAGGTGGTGTTGACCATCACGGATAATGGCGGCGGCATGCGTGATGATATAACGGGAAGGGTTTTTGATCCTTATTTTACTACCAAGGACAAGGCCAGAGGTACCGGCCTTGGGTTGTATATTTCCAAGGTGATAATAGAAAATAACATGCGCGGAACAATTACGGCAGCAAACACGATAGATGGTTGTCAGTTAAGGATAGAGCTTTAGAATGTCCAATGAGCACATATTAAATGAGACTGTACTAAAGGGGTTAAGTGTCCTCTACGTTGAGGATGACGATTTGCTGAGGGCAAACCTTGGCAAGTATCTCAAGAGACGTTTTGGTGAGGTGTTTTTGGCATCTAATGGGCGGGAGGGGCTGAACATTTACAATGAGCGTAGGCCCGACTTTGTCATAACGGATATAAACATGCCGGTGATGAATGGCAACGAAATGATAAAGGGTATCCTGGATATAGACGACGCACAACCAATCATAATAACAACGGCCTTCAATGATGACGAACACACAAGCTCCCGCTGTGTCAACCTCATAAAGCCGATAGATACGAACAAACTATTGGAGGCGATCTTTTACTGTATGGGTACAAAACTATAGAAACGGATACAGACATGAACACGGATATTGGATATGATGACAAGTTAGACCTGCTCCTGAGGCTTGGCAGTGAGATATCACGGGAGAATGACCTGGGGAGGTTGCTTGAGAAGTTTGGCGACTTTTCGCGGGACATTGTAGAGGCTGAGAGGTGTTCGATCTTCATACACGATGACAAGCGCAACGAACTCTGGACGATGTTTTCGCACGGGGTGGAGGAGATCCGCCTGGCGGTCAACCTCGGCGTCGCCGGGTATGCGGCAAACACAAAAGAAATTCAAATCGTCACGGATGCCTATAAGGACTTCAGATTCTCAAACGCCACGGACAAAAAACTCTCATATGTTACCAACACCATCCTTGCCGTGCCGCTGTTTGACAAGAAGGACAATGTCATAGGGGTTATCGAGGCCATCAACAAGAAAAGAGGCCTCTTTACAAACATAGATGCCGAGCTGCTTCTGCTGTTGTCCCAGTATGTGGGCACCACGCTTGAAAACGTATTTCTGTACAACAAGCTCAGGGACACAAACACAAAGCTGATCTATAAGCTGTCAACCGCCGCGGAGTTTAAGGACGAAGAGACCAGTAAACACACCATGAGGGTTGCCCTGTATTCAAAGATACTGGCCGAGGGCTACGGACTCTTAAAAGACGACGTGGAGAAGATTAAACTTGTCTCCCCCCTGCATGATGCCGGAAAAATAGGTATCCCTGACAATATCCTGAGAAAACCGGGACAGCTCACGGTTGAAGAGTTCGAAATAATAAAGACGCACTCGGTGATTGGATACAATATATTAAACGACGAGGATAACGACGTCCTCCAGCTTGCCGCGATAATAGCCAGGGACCATCACGAGCGATGGGACGGCACAGGTTATCCAAACCGAGCGCAGGGACACGACATCTCTATATACGGCAGGATGGTAGCCATTGCCGATGTCTTTGACGCCCTGACATCAAGGCGACCCTATAAAGCCCCCTGGACTATTGAAAAAGCCATAGAACTCTTGATTGCCGAAAAGGGCAAACATTTTGAACCATACCTCGTTGACATCTTTGTAAGCAAACTAAAAGAGGTAAAGGAAATCTACAACGAACATAAGGAAGAATAAATAATATGGAGGCACACATACAATCTATAGCACAGAAGGTGAGGTCGCTGCCCCCCCTTCCCGAGACTATCATAAAGATACAAAAGGTATGTAATGATTCCAATTCGGGTCTAAAGGAGCTTGCCCACGTTGTCGAGCATGACCCCATGCTTACAGCGAACCTGCTCAGACATGCCAACTCACCGTCCTTTGGGTTTTCAGGCAGCATAAAGAGTGTTGAGCACGCCGTGGCCATATTTGGGATGACCGTGGTGTTTGGTTTTGCCTTGGCAAGTGCGGTCAGAAACTCCGTAAAGGTAAACCTCTCCCCATATGGTGTGACACCAGCGGCCTTTATTGACTCCTCTCAGCTTCAGAGCGCCCTGATGTATCACTGGTACTATAACGTAGACAAGGGCAAGCTCGATGTATTGGTCCCGGCCGCATTTATTAATGAAGTGGGAAAGATCGTCATTGCCACCGAACTTATAACCTCCGGCAAGAAGGATGACTTCCAGAAAGAGATAAAAAATGCACGGGATGAAGAGGCAATATATGAGTTGGAGCGCAGGTTCATTGGCACCAATAACCTCGAGGTCAGCGCGGACATCTTTGAACACTGGCGTCTTGCCACCTCCATGATAATGGCCATCCGTGCAAGCCTCAATCCTCTGACGGCCAATGATGAGATCAGACCCTATGCCTGGGCACTGAAGATAGTGCGCACGGCAGTCCTGCCCTCGGGCAAGATCACCGCAGAGTCGGTTGAAAAGGCCGCAGAGCACTTATACCTGGCGGGGTTGGAGCCATCAGTCTTTCGTACTGCCGCAACCAAGGTGCGTAACGCCTCATCGCCCCAGTAGTGGATGACACCATAGCCGCCATATCGACACCTCTTGGGCAGGGGGGCATCGGTATAATCAGGTTAAGCGGCAATGCAACTGAGGCGACAAACAGGACAAGCGGGGCTATAGCAATCGCAGATGCCATATTTGTCCGTCCAGGTAGCAAGGGCGGTAAGACGGTCTCGTCTCTGCCCTCACACTCCGTGACATACGGCCACATCAAAGACGGCAATGAAGTCCTCGACGAAGTTCTGTTGACACTCATGCGCGCACCAAACAGTTACACCAGGGAGGACGTGGTTGAGATAAACTGCCACGGTGGGCTGATGCCTCTAAGGAGGGTGCTTGATGCGGTGCTCAGGCACGGGGCACGGTTGGCACAGCCGGGGGAGTTCACCCTGCGCGCATTCCTAAATGGCAGGATCGACCTGACACAGGCCGAGGCCGTTTGCGACGTCATAATGGCCAGGACGCAAGAAAGTGCCGCAGTTGCCATGCAGCAGCTCAGTGGCGGACTATCGCAACGCTTAAACGCCATAGCAGACAGACTCGTAGAGGTCTGTGCACACGTTGAGGCATACATAGACTTCCCGGAGGAGGACATAGAACCCTCTACGCATCGGGAGATACTTGGCAAGTTGGATGTCCTCAGAGACGAACTCGGCGAACTCTCCGACACATATGATCACGGACGGTTCCTGCGCGAGGGATTATCGGTTGCCATAGCGGGCAGACCCAACGTCGGCAAGTCCTCGTTGTTGAACGCCCTTGTGCAGCGTGACAGGGCAATAGTCACCGCCGGAGCCGGCACCACGCGAGACACCATCGAGGAGTACATCAACGTCGAGGGCATACCGGTGCGGATCATAGACACCGCCGGCATACGTGCTGCCGCAGAGGACCCCGCCGAGCGTGAGGGGGTCCACAGGAGCATCAGGGCCATTGAGGTTGCGGACCTGGTGCTGGTTGTCCTTGATGGCACGGAGGGCGTTCTCAGCGACGAGGACATCTCCGTCATTGACAGGGCGGCGGCAAAGACGGTTATCGTGGTAGTAAACAAGGCCGACCGGACGATCCTGTTATCGAGCCGACTCGTCAGAGATGCCTTTAAAGCTGCCAACTCGCCCACTCTGCCGCCGGCGCTGACAATTGTAACGCTCTCGGCAAAGACCGGCCAGGGGCTCAACGAACTAAAGCAGGCCGTCTTTAATCTGACGATGAAATCCGGTCTTGAGTCAAGGGAGGGCGTTGTCATCACCAACCTCAGGCACAAAGTGGCCATAGACAACACCGTCCTGGCGTTGGCCCGCGCCATCGACTGTCTTGAAGTCGGTACCCCCATTGAGATAACAGCCCTCGAACTAAGAAGCGCCCTCAACTACATCGGCGAAATAACAGGCGTCGTCACGGCCAACGACATCCTCAACAAGATATTCAACGACTTCTGCATCGGTAAGTGATATAGCGCGTTTCGATTGGGTACAATACAAGAAAAGAAAGGGGCGGCTCCGCCCCCCTTCAACCCCCCGCAAGGGGACCAGTCCCCTTGACCCCATTAAAGTGCCATGAATTTTGTAGTTAATCCAATCGAAACGCGCTATAATCTGTGCAATCATGGTTCAGACAGTCCCTTGTGCTTCCTTAAGTCAACAG
>JADGAE010000057.1 GCA_015232165.1 Nitrospirota bacterium | reverse complement strand
GTACGTTTAGCGGCATAGCGTTTGCCGTGCCGATAGACAGGGCCTCCGAGCTGGTCGCTGGCGTGGTGGACTTCAAGGGTGGAGCAGTGCCTGTTGCCGCCGGACAATTGGTGGCCTGGCAGCGCAATGGCCGACAAATAGGAAACAGCTTCAAGACTCCCAACGGTCAGATCATAACGCCGCCTCACCCATACAGGGGCAGGTGTGTTACGTGTCACCCGCAGTTGTGTGTCAACAATGGCGCGGGTATGGGACCCGGCATAGTACCCGGCCAGGGAGGCAATATGCCAGCTGCAATGGGTCAGCAGGGCGCGATCCAGCAAGTTGCAGCACAGAATCTCAACGAGGACCCCTTCCTGGGTATAGTCGTGCAGTCGGTTGACAACATAGTGGCCGACCAAAACGCCATGATCCACCCGGCAGGCGTCCTGGTGGACAGGGTCTATCCGCGTACAACCTCCGAGGCAGCCGGACTGCAGAGAGGAGATATCATACTCAGGGTAGACGGCAGACGGGTCAATACCCCGTTTGAGTTCAAACAGGAACTGGTCAAAAAGAAGATAGGCGCAAAGTTCGATTTCGAGGTACTGCGCAACAAGGCAACGATAAAGATCAAGATCAAGACGGAACAACAGCCGCCGTTTCTGCCGGATGCCAAGCTCAAGCCGATCAAGGAGTATGTCTGGTTAGGGTCGGAGTTCCAGCCGCTTAAACAGCCGCTTGCATTCTACGTGAAAAACGGAGTGTTTGCAGCCGACATAGAAGGCGTGCTCGCCAGGGCTGGCCTGATGCGCGGTGATATCATCGTCGGTATCAACAAGATGGACGTTAACGATATGCCAACCTTTATAGCGATAACCAGCAAGCTAAATCCCAACAAGGGGATGATGCTTGACGTTCTGAGGTCCGGCGAATTCCTCTACATAACGGTGGGTAAATGAACGAAAAGCTGCATATGAACAGGATCATCAAAAAGCTCTACGCCAGAGAGCTTGGGCTGATTGAGGCCACTCCTGTTGTGCGCATAAGGAGGGTAAACCCCCTGGCCCTGATCAGGCAACAGTTGTGGAGCAGGCACTCCGCCGCCGTCAGGGTCGCAATGTTTGCCCTGTTTATGGCAATGATATCGGCAGCCATATACTACTACAACGCCTTTACGCTAAATATCTATAAGGTAAAGATGGAGGCCGCACAGATCGACGTTCAGTTGCAACGCCGAAACGACCTCATCCCAAACCTCATAGCGGTCGTCAAGGAGTACATGGGGTATGAAAAGAACGTGTTTATACACACCGCGGATGTAAGGTCCGCGGTGAAATCCATTGAGGAGACCCTCAAGAAACCCGGCACCGTTGCGGGGGTGGCGACCCTTGGTGCAAAGGAGCTTGAGATGTCTGCCGCACTGTCAAAGTTCCAGGCAGTTGCCGAGGCCTATCCCGCCCTTAAGGCATCCGAGGCCTATCAGGCACTGATGAAGGAACTCTCCGATACCGAAACAAGGATCGCAGAGATGCGCATAAACTACAACAAGGCAGTGACGTTTTACAATTCAAGGTTAAATATGTTCCCGGCGAACCTGTTTAACCTTGTGTTTAGTTTCAGCCCCATTATGGCATTTGAATCGGAACAGGGCGCAAAGTCTTCGCCCAAGATGAAGTAAAAGAGGTGTAAGCTATGGTTGAAAGCGACATTGAACAAAAGATAAAGACCATGAAAGAGGGCGAAAAAGATACCCTCCTCAAGGACCTGCTCGGGGCCGCCTTAAAGGTGAAGGATATCACCGACTCAAGGAAGGCCGTGATGGGTGAACTCAAAAAGACCTCAGAACGTGTAATAAGCGATGTTGTCAAGGTGATGGAAGACCAGATAGTCCGCGCCGAAAACGAAAAGGAAGAACTCAAACTCCAGATCAAAAAACTCCAGGACAACACCGCCCAGTATGAACACAAGATAGCACAGGTCATGCGTGACAGTGATGACAAGATACGAGCCTTCAACGAAGTCCTGGAAAAAACAGAAATGGTCGCCGCACAAGCGCTAAAAGAGAAAAGCGAAGTCCAGGAAAAACTCAAGAGACTCCAGGATAGCTGGGAGAGCTTTGTCAGTGGCACGTAAAATTGAGATATTGAGTATAAGCACAAACTGTGAACAACAGATAATGGGGTCAAGGGGACTTCTTCGTGGCCGGGGTGCCTCACCCCTCCCCTTGCAGGGGGGGTCTGAGGGGGGGCGCGGTAACGTCGCTGTGCGAGCAGAGCCGCCCCACTTCTTGTACTCCGGCATAGAAAGGGGCAACGACCCTTGGCATAAAGGGGGATAATTTCCTATGGTTGCAATACGTATATCCAATAGTAACGGGTCAGAGGCCAAGGAGTTTGACGAGTTAAACGGTAAGTCGAGAGACCTCTCTGCTGAACTGGAGGACTTGATTGCCGAGTTTAATCGCCTGAACTCCACAATTGAAAAAGACAACTACAACCTACAACGGTCCAAGTCGGAGCTTGCCCAGAACGACCTCGAGGCAAAGGCAGCCTACGATGTCATCCTGAACTACAAGAACAAAAAGGCCAAACTCGGTGATCCCGATGAGATTCTCAAGGAACTGGATTTCCTGGACAAACGTCTGTCCACCCTAAAAGAAGACGAAAGAAAGCTCAAGGCGGACATATCCAATACGGAGACCATCTCCTATAACGATAATCTGGACATCGAGGAGCTAAAGACAAGACTTCAGACCCTGCTGTCCTCAATCGAGACAAATACGTCACAGAAGGAGTCCCTGAGCGTACAGGTGCGTCAACTGCAAGAGATAGCGGCCGTGTTTATCCAGGCAGAGGCACTAGAAAAAGAACTGGATACCCTAAACCACGACTACAACCAGTGCCTCAACGACCTCGACAAGGTCACCACATCACTATCCAGGGAGACCGACATCGTGGCATCACTGAGGGACGGTGTAAAACAATACGAAACACGTTGCAAGGAGCTTGAAATAAAGACCAGGGGTGTGGATGAACTGGTCAAGGAACGCACGTTTATGAAGTCCGAGATCGAATTTATATCCCCCCAGGTGACCACCTATGACCTCAACATAAGAGACCTGGAAAGGGACCTGGAGGCCAGACAACAAGCACTCGAGACACTGGCCGGCAGCAATGCACAGAGCAAGGAAGAGTTAAAGCTGATAGATGAGGAGATCGCCCGGAAAGACAGCGACCTTCAAGCAGTTGCCGCACAACAACAAAGACGTAGCGAAGTGGCCGGCGCACTTGAGAAAACCCTTAACGCCCTCAGAGAGGCATACATGGATAAAATGATCCTGGATAACGACCTGCAATCCATCGACGGCAAGGCAGAGATCATAGCTCGGGCGGTACGGCTATGACAACCAGAGATTACAGCCCCAAGGAGACAACCTATAACAGGGATGAAATGCTCGACCTGATAGGTAACGTGGTACACACACTGGTCATTAAAAAGAGGATCATCGCCCTTAAGTCCGAGATTGCCAAGAAACTCAGAGACGTTCAATACATGCAGGACAAGGTTGCCACGGTCAGGAAAAAAAGCACCGACCTCAAGACAACCATCTCCGCGACGGAGAAAAAACTGGCTCAATCACGTGAAACCCTAAAGGACTACAGGGAAGAAAAGGCAAAGGTCCTCATGTGGTTGGAAAAACTAAAGGAGTTTGAAAATACCCCCGGCCTCCTCGACGATAAAAAGCGACAGGTACAGACGTTGACCGACAGCGTTCATAAACTCTCGGAGCGGTTCAAGACCCTGGATAAGTCCTACAAGGAGATCAGCAGGCTCAAACAAGACCTACTACGCAACACGGAGGAAAAGACAAAGACCGCAGACAAGCTATCAAACGAGGTGCTCACACTGCAACAGCAGAAAGACCAACACGCCGATAAGCCCTACCTGACCGCAAACAAGGACGAGCTTACCACAATGCAGGCCGAGGCCGCAAAAAAAATAAAGGAACTCCAACAAGAGACCAAAAAGGTCAAAGATGCCATAGGCAAGAGTAAGACGGAACTCACACAGGCACAGGCTAACCTGACAAAGGAGACCAAGGAAAAGGAAAGACTCTCCGCCGCTGAAAAGGAACTGGAAGAAAAGATAAACTATTACACCACCATAGAGGACAAGGATGTGCTCCAGGCCGATATTGATGACCTCAAGAGTCGGCGTATCGCCATTATCGCAGAACTCGAAGGCAAAAAACGTAAGATACATGAAATCGAGGCCACCATCGAGTCAACAAACGAATCAATCGAGGGCGAAAAGCACTTCACCGAACGCTTCGAGGAACGCAAACTACTATTGGAGGAAAAAAGACGCCAGGTTGAAGGTATCCCGCAAAAACTCCAGGAGTACGGTAGGGAAGTGGCTATCAACGAGCGTGTGGTATACCTGGGCAAACAGCTAAATGGCTACATAGATGCCGTAAATGAACTGCTAGGTGCCGAGGTCAAGGGTATTGACAAACACCTTAAGGTGTTTGAAGAGGCAGTTGCAAAGTAGATGCTAATGAAATCTATCCAAAAAGCGGTTCAAAGAGTGATCCAACAGGCGGTGCGAGAGATGACTACACAAAATCCTCTGTTACTGCTGCTCATAATGGGTGCCATATGCTGTGGCGCCTGGCTGATGTTCAACTCTGCCTCAACGACAGGCATGTCAGTAAAACCGCCTGTTACAGTCGCAGACCCCGACGCTACACCAGATGCGGATATGGTAGTGCTGGAGACAACCCCCATGATCGGCGTCGGACAGACCCTCCATGAACCAATAGACGGTTTCTTTGAGATCGTCGTGCTCCTTGTCGTGGGTGTCTCCATAGGCTTTATCGGTACACTCATAGGGGCCGGCGGAGGATTCCTGGTTGTCCCGGTGCTGATTATATTCTATAAGTTCATCCCACACTATGCAGTTGGCACCTCCATGATCATAGTCTTTCTCAACGCACTCTCGGGTACGTTTGCATACGTGTCGCAGAAACGCATAGACTACGAAATAGGTATAAAATATTCGGTCGTGGCCATCCCCGGTGTCATCCTGGGTGCCGTATTCGCACTCAATATCAGTATCAATGCCTTCTATGCCATATTCGCACTGCTGTTGACCGTTATGGCATATATACTGATCTTTGTAAACGACTTCTACCTGGTCAGAGAAAACGTTGACGACCAGCCAATGCGTCGGACGCTGCGTGACTCCTTTGGTACAACCTACGTCTATAGTCCGGATATGGCCGTGGGGTTTGCCGGCAGTTTCATTGTGGGTATCGTATCGGGCCTACTGGGTCTGGGTGGAGGCATTATACACGTCCCCTTTATGAACTTCATCGGTATGCCCCTGCACGTGGCCACCGCTACGTCGCACTTTATAATCGTCATAACCAGCTTCTTCGGCCTTATAACCTTCCTCGGCCTGGGGGCAATCAACATAGATTATGCCGTCGTCCTGGGCATTGGTTCGATCCTGGGTGCCTACTATGGGGCAAGGGCCTCTATCAAGACACACTCGGAGATGCTGAAAAAGATCATCGCTATATTGTTGGTGCTCTTGTCTATTAAGCTGTTTTTGAACATCACATAACCAGGAGTGTCCTGGAGCAGCAAAAAAGTAAGGAATATATAAAAAAGTTAGGAGGATAATATGCAGCAAGAGTCACAGAGAAAAGGATTTATGGGTGGCGTGGCAAAGGCGCTAAATGCCACAGGGAGCTTTATGGTCAGCGCATATGACGTCAGCGCCGACTTCACGGTAGCTATGTACAATCAGTTGAAGAAGACCCCGGACCTATTGAAAAATACATCAGTCATCTGGGAAAAGACAGTGGACCTTTTGAGCTTTACCCCGGCGCTTGCATCCAAAACAAAGGACCTGTTTGTCGGTGGCATATCAAAGATTAAAATCAAAAAAGACGAAGCCGGCGAACTGGAAGACAAGATCGACGAGTACGAAGACAAGATCAAGGGCCTGTTCTATGAGATAGGGCAGGAGGGGGCATCGTCCGAAAAGCTCGAGTCCGACAAGGCAAAGAAACTGATAAGCGACGTCAAGGAATACGAAAAAGAGATACAGAGACTCAAACTCCGCATCTCCGAACTGGAAGACATAAAAAAGGTCGAAAAACTAAAAAAGAAAGAAAAACAAGCCGAAGACAAAAAACTGTCCGAGGCAAAGGTAACAAGAAAAAAGGCTAAACACGTAGATACAAGCACGGTCAATGCCAACATCAGGGCCAAGACCGACAAGGCCGTTAAACAGGGCGAGTTCGACACCGATTCCGACCGCGCGATATTTAGCAAGATAGCAGCCGACCTGCTCGACTCGGACATGGAGATAAAGATACTCTCCGCGGCAGAACTCGGAAAGATCGCCAACAAGGCAGCCATACCGATACTGCTGGAGGCCGTCAACTACAACAACCCATTCCTGACCACCGAGGTTGTCAACTCCATGACCAATATCGGCGATATTCAGGCAATAGAGCTGTTTGTCGATCTGTTGAACGACCCCGCCTACAGGGTCAGACTCAGCAGCCTCAGGGGCCTGTACAAACTCGGAGAAGGCGACAGGATAAAACAGATACTTACCGACGCACTGAAGGACGAACACCCCGAAGTAAGGAGAATGGCCGCAACATATATAGGTTGGAAGGACATCACGGAGGCCGTACCATCCCTCGTACAGTCGCTCAACGACAAGGAAGACAAGGTCAGAAAGGCGGCAGCAATTACCCTTGCAAGCCTCAAGGACAAGACGGCCGTGTTGCCGCTGATGAGACTCCTGGGGGATGACAACATCGAGGTCAGGGAAAAGGCCCTGGAGTCATTGAGCATCCTGATAGGTGAGTCTATATCTTTTGACCTGCAGTTGTCGGGCAGTGCACTTGCCGGCGCAATTGAGGAGCTGAAGGATTGGTGGCAAAAGGAGAAACTCGGCAAGGTAGAATCCTTTGAGATCCCCTCCGAAAGTATCTCCGTTGAAGCCGTAACGGAGGTTCAAGAAGCGGCGGAGGAGACGGCACAAGAACCGACAACCGTTGCCGAGACCCACGAGTCGATCACCGCGGCAGCCCTTGCGGCCATGTCATCGGAAGAACCGGCCACGGAAGAATCCGCACTCGTAGAAGAAACAGCATCCAAAAGCGACGACAGACACTCCGAAGAACAACTGCGTGATATGTCCAAGTCCGAGATCATAGCCCTGTGCACGCAGCGCGGCATCGAGTGTGATGAGACCTTTACAAAGACCGAGCTAATAGAGTTATACCTCAAATAGGGAGGCAGTTATATGCCAGAGGAGCAAACAAATGATCAAACAAGCGATCAGTCGATAAATACAGACTCCATAGTTGAGGATGTATTAAAAAAGACCGAAACGGAGCTTGAGTTGGTAAAGGGGCAGCTAAGGACGCTGGAGGACAGGAACGAGCTGCTTACAAAGGATGCAAAGGTGCTTGAACTTCAGCTCCTTGACAAGCATGTGGAGCTCAAGAAGCTGCTAAGACAGGCCAACGAGGTCAGGGGCAGGCAGCTCAAGCCCATGATAGATGAAAACAGCCTTGTCTTTGACACCGACTTCCTCCAGGAGGAGGTTTCAAGGCTGGGCGAGGTCTACGACAGCGTCTCAGAGCAGTTGAACGAGGAGATATTTGTCCTTGGCAACATCATTATGGATATCGAGTTCATGAAGGGTGAGATGAACATCTACAAGGAAAAGATCAACGCGGTCCAGGGCGATATACCCAGGAAGACTATAAACCTTGCTGGGCTGGAAGACAAACTCATCCAGACCCACAAGGGCATGAAGGGACTCCTGAACAGGATGAAAGAGATTAACAAAAACGTCAAGGTAGAGTTTTACAAAAAGGAGACCATATGACGCAAATAGATATAACGAACAGAGATGCCAAAAGAAATGATATCTCGGATTCGGCAAGCAATTCGGCAGAGATATCAGACATGGATACCCTGGAGTTTTCCTTTGAAAACAAGACACAACAGCGTGAAAGCCGTGCCCTGATGACCACACCGCTGTTGTCCGAGATCAGGGGGATCGAGTTCCTCAAGGAAGTGATCAGCTCCGTTGACGTGGAAAAAACGCTCAACGACATGTTTGCAATAATAGGCAATATGGAAAAACAGCTCAAAAAGGTGCTTTCGATAAACGCCCTCTTGGACAAAGACCTCAGGGCATCAAAGGAGATCATCTCAGACCTACGCCATGAAAAGGTGCAGGTACAAGAGGAACTCCAGCGCATCAACGACGAAACTGCAACCAGAGAGGAACTCAAGGCAGAGATCGAACACCTCATCGATGAGAGAAATCTCGCCCAGACCTCCATTGTTGACATGAAAAAAGAGATCGAAGCCCTTAAGAGAAAAGAGTTGTTGGCCAGGGAGCGGGTTGATGACCTGGAGGTTGAAAAATCGGACCTGCTCAGGGAGATCAGCTACCTCGAGATAAGGTATTCCTCCGCGATAGAGGCAATTGGCCGTCTTGAAAGGGAGATCAGCACACTCAGGGGTGAGCGCATCGTCAACCTTGAGAAGATAAAGTCACTCAAAAAAAACGTGACTGATAAAACAGGGCAAGACAATGTATAAATTCAGAAGGAAACAACAGGAACCACAAGGGCAACAGGAAAAGAGCGCCTACGAGGTACTCTACGACGGCATCAAGGACACAATCAGGGGAAAGCTGACGGAGTTAAAGGGCTCAAGGGCACGGCAGGTTGAGCTTGAGAGCGAAAACAGGGAACTGGAGTCTAGGATAAAGCAACTCAAAAACGAAACGGAAGGGATTGATGCCGTAATAGCGACAATCAGCGCCGAGATCAAGATGACCAACAACAGGGCGGAAGGTTATAATGGCAGCATAGAGTCGTTGAGTTCCAGGCGTGAGGACCTCATTGGAGACGTAAACAGGCTCAAGGTAAACATAAAGACCATCATGACGGACATGGACAACTGTATGACGCTTAAGACCCACCTTATAGACGAGGTGGAGGCCATCAGGAACGAACGGGACACCGTAGTCAAGAAGCTCAGGGACATCGAAAATGGGGTGCAGCAGATATCCCAAAAGAACGAAAGCGTGATCCCTCACCTGCAGGGGTATCATAAAGTACTGAGACAGTTGTACACGGTCTGTAAGGAGACGGAGAACAAGATGGATGTGGCAATAAAACTCTTGACATAGCAGCGCACTTAAAGATGTCTCTTCTCTGAGCCTGGTGTGCTGCAAAATAAACAACAAGACCTGCCCATAATTAATTTTATACGTATACTGATCGGATTCGAGTTTTTTCGGGTATCAAAATTGCCTGCATACAAGAA
>JADGAE010000056.1 GCA_015232165.1 Nitrospirota bacterium | reverse complement strand
TGGAGGGCAAGGGCAAGGTGTTCATCAAGTCCAGGCGCATCAGCGAAGACGACAAAGACCTGGCAGAGATCGAGTTTACCGACTCGGGGCCGGGCATCCCGCAAGGGAACCTGGATACGATCTTCGAGCCGTTTTTCACGACAAAGCCGGAGGGCAAGGGTACCGGCCTTGGGCTTGCCGTAAGCCGCGGGATCATCCAGAAGATGGGAGGCCGCATAACGGTCAGAAACAAACCCGAAGCCGGGGCCTCTTTCCTGATCCACCTGCCGATGAACAAGTAGGGGGAGATTTTTATCGAGGAGGGGTCAAGGGGACTGGTCCCCTTGCGGGGGAGGTCAAGGAGGGGGTGCGGCAACACCCGCCGTGTGGGCGGAGCCGCCCTCCTTTTTTTTTCTTAGGGTCAAATGCGATTGCCCTGTGGATTCTCTTACCCTGCTACCTTAAAAAGCAACATTTGTGTTATAATATCCATATATAATAAAAAAAAGGAGGATATCGTGTTATGAGTTACAAGGTAGGTATTTATCTCTTTCTGATGATGTTGTTCATAACGGCGGCAAGCGCTGAGATGAAACAACCAGTCAAGGCAAAGGACCCCTTGAGGGGCGAGGCGTTTTCGGACCCGAAAAAGACATTTCCAATGCCGGATGAGTGGGTCAAGCAGCCCATCAGGTATGAACAATGGGCCGAGGGGGCAGACCTGGCCGTGGCTTTAGACCAACAGCTCTATCCGGCCATCCTGCCGCTGATAAGACAGTACGAAAAACAGAACAAACTCAAGATCGCCGTCGTTGAGGGGACTTGTGGGACGGTAGCCGGTGCGGCGATGCGAAAGAATGCCGACATCACCGGGATGTGCTGTGCACCGGGGGAGAATGACCGGCTGCCAAATCTAAAGTATCACACGCTTGGCATATCGTCGGTTGCCCTGCTGGTCAACAAGGACAACCCTGTTAACAACGTCTCTCTTGATGAGGCGCGCAGGGCATTTATGGGCAAACTCCGCAAGTGGTCTGATATCAAGGGTGCTAGTGGCGTCAAGGACGACATGCTAATAAAGCCGGTGGTTCGCCTCCACTGCAAGACACGCCCGGGGCATTGGTGCCTGCTCCTGGCCAACGAGGACCTCTTTGGACACCGCCTGACCGAGGTTGGCACCATCGCCGACATGCTTGCCTCGGTGGCATCTCTAAAGGGCGCTGTCGGATATGAAACCCTCTGGCATATGGAAAACCTCAAGTACGCTGACAAGGTCAAACCGCTAAAGCTCGACGGCGTTGACCCCGCAGACAACGATAAACTTGCCAGGGGCATGTACACGATATACCGGACGTTTAGCATTACGACGTGGGACCAGCCGGGTATGTCCAAGCCACAGGCAGATAAACTCGTCCAGTACATACTGCAAAACCTCAATGCCGTTGATAAGAGTTACTACCTGGCACCCGTGGATCAGTTGAAGAAATATGGTTGGAAGTTCCATGAAAACGAGCTCGTTGGCGAACCGTAGGTAATGGACAGACTCTTGCGGTTGATTTCGGGCATATCCCTCACGGTACGGATGCTTGTGTTGACGATGATCGTAGGGTTGAGCGCCGGTGGATTGCTCGGAATGGTCCTTGACAAGAGAATCAACACAGCGCTCAACGATCAGCTCAAAGAGAGGTTAAGCATCAAGGCCAGGGACGACAGGAGCCATTTTGACAATGTCATGATTAGCTATCACCAGTCGGCAAAGCTGTTCGTTCAACAGATAAGGTTTGCTGATTATATAGCCAAGGCCCGCTTTGGACAACAGGACAAGACAGAGCCGGTTATCACCCTTGAACACCCGCCCTGGCTGCCAAAGGCATCGTTGTTGCGCTTCTTCGCGCATATTGAGTTTGCCCTGCTCTTGGACCCTGCCGGAAGGGTCAGGGAGGTATATTCAGCGGCCGCCTGGCAGGCCGGTGACAGACCGATACCGGAACAATTGTTAAACCCCACACAATCTATTATCAGTAGTGTCAGTGAACAGTATTTTATTACCACCTTTAACGGTATCCCCTACATCCTGGCCGGAGATACCTTGACCAACGATGACGGCCTGCCGTTGGCAACCATGATAATGGCAAGCCCCATAGACGACAGCTTCCTTGCTGATGCCATAAAGCCACTCAATGGAGCGGAGGCCGTGGTGCTTGTGGACAGTTTTACCAAGAGGCTTCTGTGCAGCAACATCCCGGACGTCTTACCTGCAGGCACGCCCATTGACTCCCTGAAGGATCGCTATATGATGACGGGCAAGTCTTTTCTTGACTACGGGGAGGCCGACACCTCCATGCAGTTTATATCTCTGATATCCAGCAATGAGGTCAACAGGTTAAAGCTGATAATCCTGTCCGAGGACAGGAGACACCGGTTGTTCATGTCCGCAACGCTGATACTGTCATTTATGACGGTCTTGTTTTATATGATGAGACGCATCAAAAGCGTGAACATGCGCATCGAGGAGTTTTCCAAGGACGTCCTGGGAGTAAACGGTTTTACGGCAAGCAAAGGCTCGGACCAACTGGCCATGCTTGAGGGACGTTTCCTTCGATTGTTTGATGAGATGCGGCTGACAAAAGACCGGTTGTTTGAAAAGACCGTGGAACTGGGTAGGAGCGAACAACGTGTACGCACTATCATAGACAACATCCCAATGGGCATTGTAACCCTCCATGAAGATGCAAAGATATTATCCATAAATCCTGCCACTGAGAAGCTCTTTGGCTATACGGAGGATGAGGTGATGGCGCTTAACATTGGGACCTTTTTGGGGGATAGCGCCAATGTCGGTGAGTTTTACAACCCTACCGAACCAAGGGTCTTTGAGATGACGGCAAAAGGCAAAGACGGCTTTTTCTTCCCCATAGAGGTGGCTGTAAACTCCGTTGACATAGGCGGTGAGCAGCTCTCAATCGCCATCATACGAGACATCACTCGCCGCAAACAGACCGAAGAGGCCATCAAGCGGGCAAGGGAAAACCTCGAAGTCAGGGTCGAAAAACGCACCAGCGAACTCTCACTTGCCAACCAGCAGCTCTCACTTGAGATATATGAGCGCAAAAAGACCGAAGAACTCCTGCGACGCAACTACGATATCCAGCGAGTTATAAGCTCCGTCCTGACAATAGCCCTGGAGCCATTGCCTTTGGCAGAGCAGTTGTCGCGCATCCTGAGTGTGATACTCTCAATCCCCTGGCTGTCGATCCAGTCCAAGGGGTGTATCTTCCTCGTAGGCGATGACCCGGGGGTGCTTGAGATGGTGGCCTCACACGGGTTTTTTGAGGAGCAGGTATTAACATGCTCGAAACTGCCCTTTGGCAGGTGCGTCTGTGGAAAGGCGGCCAGTCTGAAAAAGGTGGTCTTTGTGTCCGATATAAATGATCTCCACGATATACGATATGACAACGTTGCACAGCATGGCCATTACTGTGTGCCGGTTATATCAGGTGAGCGGGTCATGGGTGTCATCAACCTCTACGTTGTGGCCGGACACGTCAGGGAACCCCAGGAAGAGGGCTTTCTCCTGGCCATAGCAAACACGCTTACGGGTATACTTGAGAGAAGGTTCACGGAACGCAAGCTGAAATACGCCCAGGAGATGTTCTTCAGCTTTATGAAAAACTCGCCTATGGCGGCATTCATAAAGGACGATGCCGGTAAATACATCTACGCAAACGAACAGATAGCACGCTTTACAAACATGACGATAGACGACATCGTGGGCAAGACCGACTTCGACCTCTTCCCGCCCGATACTGCCACCGAGGTGCGCGCCCACGACGACATGGTGTTGGCCGTCAACAAGACGGTTGACCTGGTGGAGACCTTTCGGCAGGAGGACGGTATACACCAGTGGCTTGTCATAAAGTTCCCGTTTAAGGACGAAACCGGAAAGAGGATGCTTGCCGGCATGTCTATCGATATGACCGCACGCAAACGTATTGAAGAGGCCCTCAGGAAGTCGGAAGAGAAGTACCACAACATAATCAACACCACCCCCGAGGGGTTCTTCGAGATAGACGGCAACCTGCACATCATCGAGGTCAACGAATCCCTCTGTCTGATGCTCAACATGACACAGGCCGAAATTATAGGCCAACGGCTCGGCGACCCTAAAACAGCCCCCCTGCTCGTAGCCGGAGAAGAGGACGGCGACGATCTGGTCAACAATCTTGTCGACGTCTTAAAGGCCGGCAACAGCGTAGCGTCAAATGTCACGTTTAAGAGGCATGACGGCAGACGATTCCACAGCCGCATAAACATCTCCGCCATAAAGGACACGGACGGTGTCATAACCGGCGCCTTTGCCCTGCTTGCGGACATCAGCGAGCTGGTGGAGATGAAGGACTCACTTTCGCTACACGCACGGGAACTCAAACGCAGTAACGAGGAGCTACAGGAGTTTGCAAGCGTGGCCTCACACGACCTGCAGGAGCCCCTGAGAAAGATCATCGCCTTTGGAGACCGCCTGAAAGACAAGCACTCCTCTGGTATCCCGGCGGAGGGGTTAGATTATCTGTCGCGTATGCAGGGTGCGGCAGCCCGGATGCAAACCCTCATCGACGGCCTGCTCAACTTCGCGCGTGTAACCACCAGGGCAAAACCCTTCTCCCCCACCGATCTAAACGAAATCATAAAGGACGTGCTGTCAGACCTGGAGGCACGCCTGATAAAGTCCGGCGGACGCGTTGAGGTGGACCCGCTGCCAACCATTGACGCCGATAAATTGCAGATGCAACAACTGTTTATGAACCTCATTGGCAACGCGTTGAAGTTCCACAGGGTGGACGTCCCGCCCGTGGTGTCGGTCAAGTGCATTGTTGCTCAACCAGGAACGTCCTGGAGCGATAAAGAATGTGAGATCATAGTGGCCGATAACGGCATCGGCTTTGACGAAAAACACCTCGACAGATTGTTTAAGCCCTTTCAGCGTCTTGTAAGCAAGGAAAAGTACGAAGGCACGGGGATGGGACTGGCCATCTGCGAAAAGATAGTCAAACGTCACGGGGGTAGCATAGTAGCACACAGTGTGCCCAACGCGGGATCAACATTTAGTATCAGGCTGCCGGTAAAGTCAGGGTAAATTTGTTCTACGTTATTTATATTTCATGGTATACTGAAATGACATAGGTTTTTTCAGGCATGATAATTGAGTGTGAAATAATGGGGTCAAGGGGACTGGTCCCCTTGCAGGGGGTTCTGAAGGGGGGCGGAGCCGCCCCTTTCTTTCTTTTCCTTTGGTATTATAACGTAGAACAAATTTACCCCGTGGTCTGAGAGGATACACTATTGACATGTTATCACAATGTCTGCTAAATTAGAGAATTGTAAGATGCTAGTGCTCATTCATAATTGTAAGAAGATTAGGTTTTGCTTGAGGTGTTTTCATTCATACCAGGGATGAATTGACTACATGCGATTGCCCATTCTGTGAGAAGGTGACGGTTGCGCTATGGGCTTTGGCAACCGTCTCGGGCGCCGAGGTGCCTCTTGCCGGCTAAGGTCATACTCAAGGTCACGGAGGGGAAGCTCAAGGGCAAGGAGTATGTCTTTAACGAGCGGACTATCTGTATCGTCGGAAGGGGTGTGGACTGTTACCCGAGGCTGCCTGACGACGAAGACCACCGAACGATCTCGCGGCACCACTGCCTGTTTGACATCAATCCCCCCGGGATAAGGGTCAGGGACTTTGGCAGTCTCAATGGCACCTACGTCAATGGTACCAAGATAGGGCAGCGAGACAGGGCCAAGGTCATTGACAAGTCGGAACACTTCTTCCCCGAATACGACCTCAAGGAAGGCGACGAAGTCAGACTGGGCAGCACTATCTTTAAGCTGGAGCTAGGCACGGTAGAGTTCTGCCCGGTATGTTCAAAGGAGATACCCGGGGATAAGATTCAACAAAACAAGCGCGGAGCCAACCACTATGTCTGCGATGATTGCGCAAGGAAGGAGGAGGCTGTAAAAAAGGCAGCCCCCAAGCCCCCGGAACCCAAACAAGCAGTACCCAAACAAGTATTGCCCAAACCCCCGACACCCAAACCCGCAGTAAACTGTGTGCAGTGTGGCAAGGAGATACCCAGGGATGTGGCTGCGGCCAGGGGAGACCCCCCCGTATGTGACAACTGTGCCTCCAGGTCAGAGGAGCTGTTGTCGGGGCTGATGACATCCAAGGACGTTAAAGAGCGTCTGTTGGAGATCAAGGGCTATACTATAATAAAAGAGCTTGGAAAGGGCGGCATGGGCGTAGTCTATCTGGCAACCAACAACAGCACGGTAGAGAAGGTGGCCCTCAAGGTAATGCTTGCAGAGGTGGCCGTAAACGAGCAGTCGCGGGAGAGGTTTCTAAGGGAAGTTGACTACACCAGGTACCTCAAGCATAAGAACGTGGTGCAAATGCTCGATTATGGCAGTTGGAAGGGGATATTTTATTTTACGCTTGAGTTCTGTGACGGCGGCAGCATTGACCAATGGATGCTTAAAATGGGCGGAAAGTTTTCGATTGACGAGGCCATGAAGATTATCCTTCAGACCCTTGACGGTCTGGATTATGCCCACAACCTTGAGATACCGAACGTTAAGCTGACCGATGGTCGTGTCATGACCCTAAAGGGGCTTGTGCACAGGGACTTAAAGCCGTCGAATTTCTTTTTCTACGGGACCGGGCCAAATCGTATCGCAAAGATAGCGGACTTTGGTCTGAGCAAGGCATTTGATGCGGCGGGTTTAAGCGGTTACACCAGGACCGGCTCTGCTGCCGGTACGCCCGTGTTTATGTCGCGACAGCAGGTGATAAACTTCAAGTATTCCAAGCCGGAGGCTGATGTGTGGTCCATGGCGGCCTCATTGTACTATCTCTTGACGGGTAAGTTTCCTAGAGACTTTCCAAAGGGTAAGGACCCCTGGTACATAGTGCTACAGAGCCGTGCGGTACCGATACAGAAGAGAGACCCCAATATCCCAAAGAGGCTGGCTGAGGTCATTGACGAGGCACTGATAGACCAGCCTGAGATTAGGTTTAAAACTGCAATAGGATTAAAGCGGGCATTGGAGGGTGCTCTATGACATATATGATTAGCCACGCCGGTCTGACGGATAAGGGGCGCATACGAAAGAGGAATGAGGACAACTGGTCGGTTGACCCGGACAAGGGGGTCTACATAGTCTCCGATGGCATGGGCGGCCATGCGGCCGGTGACCTGGCCTCAAGACTGGTCGTTGAGATGTTGCCACTTTTACTCAATAAACGAATGAAGGATGTCACGGCGCTTAATACGCCAAAGGCCACCGAACAATTAAACGTGGCCCTGACGGAACTTAACGAACAGGTGCGCTCTATAAGCAAGACAAAGCCCGGGTTATCGGGGATGGGGGCAACGGTGGTATTGTTGCTCGTACGAGAGATGACGGCGCTTCTTGCCCACATGGGAGACAGTCGGGCATACCTCTTGCGCAAAGGGAAGTTTAAGCAGTTGACCATGGACCACTCGGTCATACAGGTGCTCATCAACTCCGGTGAGATCAAACCCGAGGAGGCATCCACTCACCCGGCACGGGGTAAGATAACCAGGTGTATTGGCATGGCGGGTGAGGCATTGCCCGAAACAATGCTGCTTGACCTCAAACCGGGGGACAGGATACTGTTGTGCTCCGACGGACTGACCGGTATGCTGACCGACAAGACGATTATGGACATCATCAGTGAGTACCGCGATAACAAGGCGGCATGTCAGACCCTTATCGATAGCGCTAATAACGCGGGCGGCATGGATAACATCACCGTAGTGCTGGTGGACTGTCAGGACGATCAAACCGAATCGGGAATTCCCCGCCACAGTGAAGACACGGACGACATCATTGCCATCTCGGAAACCGAGGAGTTGGGTTCAGGCAAGGGCAATATCATGGACATGGCCATACCCGTTGGGTTTGTTATAAACCTTGACAAGCAGCCCTCCGACTTCTTACTGCCGGTTAGTTATCCTTCTTTTTCAATAGGCCGGGGTACCGGTAACAACCTGGCGTTGAAAAATGACAGAACCGTTTCGCGCAGTCACTGTATAATATCGGTGGATGGTGACAGCTTAAAGATACAAGACCTTGGCAGTCGTAACGGCACCTACTTAAACGGTCGCAGGATCAAGGGCATAGTTGACCTGCCGGTCCCATCGTGGTTATCGATGGGGCGGACGCGGATTGGGGTGATACCGGCGGGGGCTGATTTTCAACAGGAGTCTTTGATCGACGAGGCCTACACAACAGAGGGCAGTATCCTTATCCCACCAAGTGAGTTCTTTGAGGAGAGGACGGAGGCGCTATTAGTCGTTGACATAGTAGGCTCTACGCGTCTGGTCAAGGGTGGTGAGACGCAACTGGTCAAGGTGGTCTCTGCCCTTGGGCAGATGCTTGACAGGTCGTTGCAGAACGAAAAACATCCGTTTCTGAAGTGCACGGGCGACGGCTTTTTTGCGACCTTTGGTGCGGCCGAGGATGCCCTGAAGTCGGGCACCAAGCTCTCCGCAGGGCTTGCCAAGTACATCAAATTCCCCGTCCAGATATGCGTTGCCCTACACTGGGGCTCGGTCCGTCTGACGCAGGAGGGTGAGCGCACCGGCAGAAACGCTCACGCCGTGTTTTCGCTTGAAGACCTCCGGCACAAGGAAAAAAACGTCACCGCCCTCCTGACCACACACAACAAGCGAGAAATAGTCCTTATGACCGAGGCCTTCTGGAACATGCTTGAGCAGCAAACACGTACCAGGGCTGTGGCAATTGGAAAGTTCAACCTCAAAGGCCTCGATAAAGAAGAGAAGATATTTCACTGGCCTATGTAAAGAAATAACGTATCCTCTTTAAAAAGCATGCCGGGGATTTATCTTATGTTTCAAAGGCATGAATTCTCGCTACCTTCCCTGTTCAAGTCGGGGACGTGTTTCGCGAAAATGGCAATAATATTCATTTTTCAGGTATGCCTGCCCCCGGCGACAACGGGGGTCATTCCTGCGCAAGCAGGAATCCAGGAAGCGTAAAATTATAGTTACCATGAAATATAAAAAGGTTATAATGGTGTCCATTGATGAAAGGCTACGTCATTAGAAGAGAGGGTCCTGCGGGTGGGCCTGGACATGCCGTGGGTATAGACTTTGAGGTCGACCTCAATCAGGCCCAACTGGATGTTGTTACACACCCTGCCGCCCCCATGCTTGTCCTTGCCGGGGCGGGCACGGGAAAGACCCGCACCATCACCTACCGCGTGGCATGGCTCATCGAACACGGCGTCAGACCATCCAACATCCTCCTGTTGACCTTCACCAACAAGGCCGCCAGGGAGATGATGA
>JADGAE010000055.1 GCA_015232165.1 Nitrospirota bacterium | reverse complement strand
CATTATTTCACACTCAATTATCATGCCTGAAAAAACCTGTGTCATTTCAGTATACCTTTTTTCGTATCTTCTTTATATTTCATGGTAACTATACTTTTACGCATCCTGGATTCCTGGTCAAGCCAGGAATGACACACTTGGAAAACGGCTGTAACTGTCATTCCTGCGAAACATGTCCCTGGCCTGAACCATGTCCCTGGCCTGAACAGGGAAAGGAGCAGGAATCCATGCCTTTTAACCGGGAAATAAATTTAATGCCTATGTAGTTTACTCCGCTGACATAGAACAGTAGCATAAACATAGCACTTTGGTGGGGTCAAGGGGGCTGGCCCCCTTGCAGGGGGTTCTGAAGGGGGGCGGAGCCGCCCCTTTCTTTCTTTTCCCCTTCTTTCCCTTCTCCCTTTCTCTTAGACTGCCTCGACTGCCTTGACGCCTGGGATGTCGCTTTTGAGTTTGACCTCGATGCCTCCCTTTAGCGTCATGATTGACATTGGGCAGCTACCACAGGCACCAATGAGCTTTACCTTCACAATTCCGTCAGCCGTAACATCAACAAGCTCCACGTCACCACCATCCCTTCTCAAGGCCGGCCTGATTTGATTCAATGAACTCTCTACTTCCGCTCTGTCTACCATTTAAAAAAATCTCCCTTTATTTGTTTTTTATGTCAGCAATCTCTATGTCATGCCCGATAGAGATTGTAGATTTCCTTCCTCACTGGGCAGTTACACACAAAGGTATCAGCATATGGCAGCCGGTAACTACAATAGTGGGTATCAAGACAACGCACAAACAATACGCTGTCGTTTAAAAATATCTCCACCTTACAGAGCCACTCGACCCTGTTTTTGAGGCACTGTTGGGCCTTTTTACAATCGGCGGCCTCTTTTAGGATTTCGTCTCTTATGTTAAACGGCTCATTCACTTTACATACTCCTTTTCAATAAGATATATTATAACTTAAATTATGCAAGATGTAAAACTATCGAAAATTTTAAGGGAGGCAAGGCAGACGCAACTGGCTCTTGCCCAACGTGTGCGGATTGTGACACTTGAGCGACGGCCTCGTTTTGTTGCCGGTGTGGATGCGGCTTTCTCGGGCACCAGGGTCATAGGCAGCGCCTGCCTATTTGCCTACGTAGACCCGAGTCAGGAGTATCCTGGAGCAATAAAGAACAAGGTGGATGAGACCTCGGTGGTGCAAGAGGTGGAGTTTCCCTATGTGCCGGGGTTTCTCTCCTTCCGTGAGGCGCCGGTGATAATCAGCGCCATCAGGCAGCTAGAGCCACCGCCCGACCTCATAATCGTCGATGGCCAGGGGATCGCACACCCACGTCGCATAGGGATAGCCTCCCACATAGGGGTACTCCTGGACATACCCGCTATCGGATGTGCAAAGTCCAGGTTGATTGGCACCCACCTTGAGCCCGGCCCACGCAAGGGGCAATGGCAGTTTCTCTACGACAAGGAGCAACAGATCGGGGCAGTCCTCAGGAGTCGTGACAACGTAAGACCGCTGTACATCTCTCCGGGACACCTCATTGATATCAACGGCTGCCTCGACGTCATCCTGCACACCACCACCCGCTACAGGTTGCCGGAACCGGTGCGTTGTGCCCACAACCTGTCGGCACAAAACAAACAACTGCTAATATGTTAAACATAACGCTCATATCTCCCTACCCTGACATCACGGTGTTTGGGCTAAGGACCATTTCGGCCTGGCTCAAGGAGCACGGACACAAAAGCAGGATGGTCTTTATGCCCGATCCCTATGCCGACGCCCCACAGTCCAGCCGTCAGAGGCGCGGGGGGCAGATATACAGCAAGCAGGCGCTCAACCAACTCATAACCCTATGCAAGGGTTCCGACCTGATTGGCATTACGCTGATGACAAACTACTTTAAACATGCCGCTGAGTTGACAACAGCCCTTAAGAAGTCCCTTCAGGCCCCCATAATCTGGGGCGGGGTACATCCGACGATCAGGCCGGAGGAGTGTCTTGAACACGCCGATATCGTCTGCGTGGGTGAGGGTGAGGATGCCATCCTTGAGCTTGCAAACAGGATTGCATCGAACGCGGATTATCTCTCAACGCCAAACCTGTGGATCAAGACGGCAGATGGTATCACTAAAAACCCCCTCAACACACTCAACCGCAACCTCGACATCTATCCGATCCCGGATTATAGCTTTGGTGACCACTACGTAATGCAGGATGGTCGTATGACCCCGCTGGACTATGAGGCGACAAAGGCGTTCCTGATGCGCGGGACGGTTTCGGCCCACCTAAACAAGGTTGGTTATCAGACTATGACCGGTCGGGGCTGTCCGCACGCGTGCACCTACTGCATAAACGACACGCTCAAGGGGCTCTACAGTGGCAAGGGTGGTTATTTGCGCTGGCGTTCCGTGGGCAATGTTATGGAGGAGCTGTCGTGGGTGAAGGCCAATATGCCCTTTGTGGGGTACATATGGATATCCGATGACGCCTTCTTTGCCAGGGGGACAAAGGCCATTGCGGAGTTCTGCCAAAGCTACAAGAGGGAGATCGGGCTGCCCTTTAGCGCCCTGGCCAGTCCCCTGACCGTGACGGAGGAGAAGATGGCGCTGTTGGTGGATGCCGGTCTGTGTTACATCCAGATGGGGGTTGAGAGTGCCAGCAACAAGACGCAACACCTCTTTAACAGGCAGAACATGTCAAACGACGTCATAATGAAGGCCATCAGGATAATCAACAAGTACAAGGACAGGATGTATCCCCCAAGCTATGACTTCATCCTGGACGTGCCCTATGAAACGGACGAGGACAGGATACAGACCTTGAGGTTCATATCCGGTATACCAAAGCCCTATCAACTGCAGCCGTTCTCCCTGGTGCTCTACCCGCAGACCAGGCTGTATCAGATGGCCAAGGCCGACGGCCTCATTGCGGATGAGCACAGGGACATCTACGACAAGTCCTACACGATGCGCGAACCAAGCTACCTGAACCTCCTGATGACGTTGTGCCGAAGGGGGAGGTTTCCCGCACCATTGTTGAGGCTTCTCATTGCACCACCCGTGGTGCGTCTCTTTAGCAGCGGGCCATTGAAGCGGCCTTTTAAGTATCTCTACAGGGGCCTGCATCGTTTATATCGGCTCGTGAAGCGGAGGGGTTAGGAAATGGGTATTTTGAATATATCTGTTGTAAAAGTACCAACCATTAACGATGAGCTATCAGACTTTGATACACTATTATCCAAACCTTAAGCAACTTAAGCTTTCTGTTGTTGATTTTGGAGTGGGCATTCCTTCAAATGTTAGAGCCTTTTTTTCCAAAAAATATCCACGTTATAATGAGTTAGAAGCTGCACGATGTTTAGAATGGGCATTTAAAAGTGGAACCACAAATAGCTCAAGTGGTATGACTCGTGGCATAGGTCTTGACTTAATTAAAGAATTTGTTAGAGTTATAGCGCGTTTCGATTGCGTGCAATACAAAGAAAGAATGGAGGGCTTTGCCCTCCCTCAGACCCACCCACAAGGGGACCAGTCCCCTTGACCCCATTAAAGTGCCATGAATTTTGTAGTTAATCCAATCGAAACACGCTATAATAAGGGAATACTTGAAATATTTAGCTGCGAAGGTTACACTATAATTGATGAAACACAGGAGAAATATATGAACAGAGCTACATTCTTTGAAGATACGATCGTGAATATTGCTCTGCGCTGTGATGCATCGTATTATCAATTTTCTGATGAGACTCCAGGTGATCTAATTTTTTGAGGATGGTGAAGATGCTATGAAGATAGACATATATAAAGAAATAGGCGAAATTTGTATTACAATGGAAGATGGTCAAAAGATATTTGATCAGATACATCCCCTATTGTTGACCGGCAAAACGGTTGAACTTAATTTTGAAAACGTTAATTTGTTTGCGTCTCTATTTTTTAACGCCGCCATTGGGCATCTGCTGGAAGATATAAAATCTGAAGACCTAAACCGCCTTGTCAAGATAACAAACATTAACTCTATAGGTCGTACAGCTTTCAAACGTTCGATAGAAAATGCCAAAGAGTATTATGGCAATAAAAAGAGACGTGAAGCGGTGGATGAGGTCTTACTACAACAGGCAGAGGATCTGTAATGCCTGTTAATTATAAGGTTAATGCCTCTGTTGTTGACATCCGGCGTGATAGTCCAAGGTCAGACGATGTCTTTATGGTTGACACAAATGTTTGGTATTGGTTAACTCATGGTCTTGCTGCTTCGGCTCAGAAAACTTCCTTCAGGAGAATTCGTGACTACTCATCATATATAAAAATATCCCGTTTAGTTAAAAGTAAGCTGTTTCGATGTGGACTATCCCTGGCTGAATTATCTCATCTTATAGAAAAAACTGAGAGAGAAATTTTTATTCGCTCAAATGGAAATGTGACAAGCAAAGAGTATCGCCATAACGATCCCTCTGAACGAAATAGAGTTGTTAGCGAAATTCAAGCTGCATGGAACCAGATTGAGGCAATGTCAGAAACACTTGACATAAATATCGATGACCCTGTTACAAAAAATGCTATGAATCGTCTTACTACCGAACCACTTGACGGCTATGATTTATTTGTCATTGAAGCTATCTCCCGTAATAAAGCAACTAATAAAGTCATCACGGACGATGGCGACTTTGCCACAGTTGCCGGTATTGAGGTCTTTACCGCAAATAACAATGTTATTAATGCGGCGAAATCACAAGGGCGATTAATCACCAGGTAATGTAACCACATGAACTGTAGAGATGGCGCTGTTGGTGGATGCCGGTCTGTGTTAAGTACATGGACAGAAGTTTTTATATAAAACTTAGACTGAGCATTATGGGGTCAAGGGGGCTTCTTTGTGGCCAGGGGCCCCACCCCTCCCCTTGCAGGGGGGTCTGAGGGGGTCAGGAGTGTCCTGGAGCAGGAAATAAGGCGGAGCCGCCACCTTTTATCTCCCGGTTTTGGTCTTACCTCGGAGGAGGCGGCGGACAGACATAAGAGGGGCTTGTACAATAAACCGGCATCCGACAAGACAAAGACGATCCCGCGGATTATACTCGAAAACACCTTCTCCGTCTTTAACTTGATAATCGGCATGGTAATACTGTTCCTCGTCGTATTCTATTTCAGGAGCCGCGACGGCAGACTCTTGCTCGATTCAATCGGGGTGTTTTCCGTGGCCCTCCTCAACACGCTCATAGCCGTGTACCAGGAGATAAAGGCCAAGATGGCCCTTGACAGGGTCAACCTGCTCTTAAAGCGACAGGTGTCCGTCCTGAGGGATGACAAGTTGCAAGATGTGGATGCCAAAGACGTCGTGATAGACGACGTGATCTACCTCCGGCGTGGAGACCAGGTCGTCGTAGATGCAACGGTGGTAGAGTCAAACCGCCTTGAGATAGACGAGTCGCTGCTCAGTGGCGAATCCGAGGCCGTCTTAAAGAATAACGGCGATGTGCTGTTGTCGGGCAGCTTCTGCGTCTCCGGCAACGGCTACTACAAGGCCACCAGGGTTGGCCACGACAGCCTTGCCGCCCGGTTTACAAAGACCGCAAGGCGATACAAGCTCACCCTGACCCCACTACAGAGAAGGATCAACCTGATAATCAAGGGCCTGTTTGTGGTCTGTGTCTTTCTGGTTGCCTCCGCGTTTCTGCTAAGGGGCGATGAAGGGGTCTCAATAGACCTGGCCAGGCAGGTGGCAACGATAATGCTTGGCCTCATCCCCCAGGGGCTTGTCCTGATGTCGTCGGTCACCTTTGCCCTTGGCGTATTTCGGATAAGCAGACTCGGCGCTATCGTCCAAAGACTTAATGCCGTGGAATCCTTTTCAAACGTGTCGGTGATCTGCATGGACAAGACCGGTACTCTCACACAAAACAAACTCTCACTGCACGCACTCACCCCACTGACCGAGGAGATAGATGCCCAGGCCATCAGGCAATCCCTCTCAACCTACGCCCAATACGGCAGCGATAAAAACACCACCATCATGGCGCTTCATACCTGTGAGCCGGAGCTGAATATCGAGGTAATCGATGAACTGCCATTTAGCTCGACCAGGAAGTTGAGCATCCTCAGAATACGCCGCGCTGACCGAACCATCAAGACCTTTATCGTAGGCGCCTACGACGTCCTGGTGCAGAGGCTCGAGGCCGGCCCGAGGGAGAGGGCACGCACGGCCTTTGAGGACAATGGCCTCGGTCTGTACAGAAACCTGCTCTTTGGGTGCATCGTCGATGACAGCACCACGCTTGAACGACTCCCGGAGACAGAGATAACGATACACCCACTGTGCATCGCCTCCATCACGGATGAGATCAGGGAGGATGCAAGGGAGACGATCAGGCTGTTTGAAGACAAGGGGATTGGTCTTAAGATATTATCGGGCGATTCGGTTACCTCCGTGCAATCGGTTTGTCGTGCAATGGGGCGCGACGTGGGGGATGCCGAGGTCATAACCGGCGATAGGCTGGATGGCCTTGATGCATCGGAATTTGCCAAGGCCGTGGGGGATAAGATGGTCTTTGCCCGCCTGAACCCCGATCACAAACTGAGGATCGTAAGGCAGCTCCGCCAAAACGGCCTCTACACCGTCATGATAGGAGACGGCGTAAACGACCTGCCGGCCATCAAAGAGGCAGACATGGGAATAGCCATGCAGGAGGGCAGCGCAATCACCAAGGAGGTTGCCGACATCGTACTGTTGGAAAACAGGTTCGCCCTCCTGCCGGCCATATTTGATGAGGGCAACAAGATTGTAAACTCGGTAAGCTCCGTTGCCAAGCTCCTGCTGACTAAGAACTTCATGGTGATCTGCCTAGGTGTGTTATTTATATTCTTTGGGATGGAATTCCCCCTGACCCCGCGTCGGGTGACCCTCATAAACATCTTTGCCATCACCCTGCCCGCCGTGATGATAGCCCTTAAAAACAACAATACCGTCCCCTACAGGGTGTTTACGACGGATGTATTGTCATACGTATCTCTTTCGGCGTGCGTCATTGTGTCTTCCGGTTATGCGGGGTTTTTCCTGTCAATTGGCCTCAAGGAAGGCCGTGATGACTCCGTCATGGTGATGCTCTCGATAATAGTGGTGGCCTGCATCGCCAACTTCCTTGCCGTGGTAATTGACAGGCTCGACAGGGACAAGCTGAAGCACCTGGTATACAGTTTCTTTATGCTCATGGTATACTTTATACTTGTAAGCATGGACGCCAACAATATAGTAGTCAGAGGCGTCAAGGGCTTTTACGAGATACGGGAGATCGGACACAATTCCTGGATCGTTGTAGCCACGGTAGGCATCCTGACAGCCATATCGCTCATAACACTCCAGAGGTTAAGGATACGACTGTTAAAAGGGGATAAACCCAATTAAACCACGGGTCTCCGATAAGTATCCTTTAAAAAAACAAAGAAGGGGGCGGCTCCGCTCGCACAGCGACGTTACCGCGCCCCCTTCAGAACCCCCCTGCAAGGGGACCAGTCCCCCACTGAGCCGGGGGTCGCTGACCCCTTGGCCCCATTATATCTTGTTCACAGTGCAATATTTTTATGTATACCTGAACTATTACATTTATACGGTAGCTATAGCCTTGATTCTTTTACAAGGATAACAAGCTCCCTCAACAGAAAGACTAGCGACTCGACATCCAGGAATCTGTCTGCCGTGCCGTCAAAGAGCATCTTGACCTCGGCGGGGAACTCGCTATCTCCCTGCCAGTACATGATCAGTGCGGGCAGGTTTGGCAGCAGAGGTGCCATCCACGCATAAGTTGAGGGCTGTCCCTCCACGGGCACGGCACCGATGGCCTTGATGGCGTTGACGCAGGCGTCAAAGTCCTGCTTGAACAATTCGGTAAGCGGTCCTTCGCACTCGCGCTTAAAGGCCGCTGCCTTGATATTGCCCATCTTGAGCGAATCAAAGGACACCCAGTTGGCCGAGGGTTCAACACCACCGCCCATCTTTAGATAGATGAGCAGCAGTATCTTCATCCAGAGGCTTGCCTCGGCCTCCGAGGTTATGTCACCGTTGTTGTCGATCACAAAGTCCCGCCCCAGGCACCTGATCTTGACCCCGTTGGGGACAACCTCCGCACCAAGGGGCCCAGCTACCTGTGCAAGCTCTATCTTTCTGACCTCCTGTCTGAGCGTCTCAAGGATGCTCTCTACCGTGTCCACTGGTGTTATCTTAATCGACAACTGCTCCAGTTTGTCTCTCTGTAGCTCCGTGCACGCCTGCAGGTCGGAGTTGCCGTTTACGACGGAAATGGCAAAGGCCATGCACGTCTTTTGACCACACCTGCCGCAGTTTGTCTTTGGCAGATTCTTGTATAACTCAACGGGATTCATATTCCTCCTTCTTTATAGTGCTTGCCTCTTCAATCCCTCTCATATACCACTTTTCCTTCCCTGTAAGCCCTGGCGATAACGTGATTTATCCCGTCTTTCCACTTGTCAAACTCATCTTTGCTATAAAGAACAACATCAATCGGGATAAGATAAGGCGGAAGACCTCGGTAGATATTTCCAAGTCGCTTCATCCTGCTCCTAACATTAAAGGGTTCTTGCTCAACGACAAGAAAATCAAGATCGGGATTGGCTTGCCCTCGTGCATACGAACCAAACAGTATGACCTTCAAGGGATGTACTGTCTCGACAATTGATTTTACTATCTCCATTAAGACCTCTTCCGTGACGGCGGTCATCTCTCAACCTCTGATTCGCTAAATAGCTCCTTCCAGTTGTAGGTTTTGAGGTTCATGATTTTAGAGTGTATCAGGCCGTCTTCCATGGCGTCCATTCTGTCGTAGCGGTCCTTTACACCATAAAAGGGCATGACCGTATAGAACGCCTCGTTGATGTACTGTTGCGGCGGGATGAGTACGTCAAACTGCCTCGTGTAAAAGGGGTCCTCATCGGGTTGACACGGGCTGCCAAAGACGTTAAACACCCTGCATGAGGCCGGACGAACAGCATGGATCAGACACTCCTGCCCCCCAAGGAACGGGCAAGAGGCCAAAGTGTCAAGTTGATTCATCAGGACAGCCCTTGCCTGTTGTGGCATCTTTTCGGTTGCGTACCAGTAGATGCCGGCTACCTCGTGCGGATAGACGGGGATGTCGGTCTGACTTATGCAGCAGTTGCCACAGCCCTTGTGACATGCAAGGATGCGGTTGCCCCTTGTCACCGCGGCCCGGATTGCCGCATCAACTCCTTCGTCGATGATCTCGTAGCCATCCAGCAATACGGAAAGCCACGGATAGCCTCGATCGCTCCTGTCAAACCCTACTTGCATAACTCAACCATTATTGTAAGCAGAAGAGTATAAGTAGCTATAACAACAGAAGAAAAGAAGGAGAGCGCCTC